>DAITAE010000447.1:0-4196 GCA_036824445.1 Streptosporangiaceae bacterium
TCCTCGCCATCGCCGACAAATGGCGCCCCTACCGCAGCCTGGCGACCAGCTACCTATTCTCCGCCACCTTCGCGCAGGCCAAGACATCACCGGCCGCCCAGCGTAAGACTTAAGGCGTACCCGCCCAGCTAGCTCGCGCGCGGCGAGGCCGGCGACCTTACCCCGGTGCACACGACGGCGACGACGTCGGACGCGGCCGCGTCGCAGGCCAGCAACTGCTGAACCACGAAACGCCCAAATTGGCCTGAGGCCCCAGTGGCAGCATAGACAGCTATAGTCATCCTTCCTCCTGAGATGGTTGGGTCACGGCGGCAGCCCGGGCCATGGCCGTGAGCGTGCCTGGGCGTCAGGAGAACGCTGCGGCACAGTCGCTGGCAAACTGTTCGAAGCTGCGGGCCGGCCGGCCAAGGATCGAGGGCACGTCGTCAGTGACGTAATCGGCGTCCCCTTCGGCAAACAAGATGAGCGCCTTAGCCCTATCCTCAGCGACGGCCTCGGGCACGCCGAGGTTGATCATCGCCTGCTTCTGCTCCTCGAACCGGTCACCCCTGGAAGCCGGGCGCGAAGCCTCGGCGAGGTGACCACGGATGGTCCCCTCCATCTGGTGGAACAACCCCATGCGCAGATCGCCCATTCCGGCTCGCCTGTCCAGGGTCGTACCTGCGGGTCCTTCGCGATGCATATCGGCGGTTCGCGCAGGTCAAGGCGATCACAACGTGGCCACTGCGCGTGTCCGGGTGGCTCAGCGGCCGGCGATCTCGCCGGTGCGCTGCTCGCGCAGCGCGCGGAGGTGAACAGCAGCCCAGGTGCGGTAGGGCCGCCATGCTTGTGAGATTTCGGTGAGGGTGTGGCCGGGGCCGTACCGCTCGGTGATCTCGGCGTCGAGCCGGCGTTCGTGGCGGGGCAGGGCGTCGGGGGCGTTCGCGCCGCGGACCACGACCAGCTCGGCGGCGAACGGGCCGAGCCCCTTGACCTGCTGCACGCGCTGGATGGCCTGGCCGGGGTCGACGGCGCGCAGTGCCGCGCCGTCCAGCAGCCCGTCGAGCGCGGCCTCGGCGACCGCCCGCAGATACTCACTCTTACGGCCTGGAAGATCCAGGTCGGCCCGGGCCAGGGTGTCCGGTGCGGGGAACGCGCCGTCCTCGCCGTGGCGGGCGATCAGCGCATCGCGCAGCCGGGCCGCCTGCGCGATGCGCAGCCGCTGGGCGAGCACCGCCCACGCGGCGGCCTCATAGGGGGAATGGAAACCGCACGGGCGCAGCCCGGGCAGCAGGGCCTGCGCGTCGCCGATCACCGGGTCCCGGCGACCCACCTCCGGCCAGCCCCGCGCATCAACGTCGAGCGCCAGGAACCGGCACGCCTGCGCCGCGGCCGCCTCCAGGTCACCGTCACCTTGGACCGCCAGCCGCGCGGTGGCCCGGGCCTGAGTGGCCTCAACTTCGGCGCGCCTCCAGTCGCCCTCAGCGCAGAACACCGTGCGCAGCCCCGGCCCGGCAGGCTGGCCTGCCAGCGCAGCGGGGGTGAAACCCTCCCAGAACCGCCGGCTCGTCTCCAGCGACCACGGCCCCAGGACCTCGAACTCAGCCACATGCTCTGCCATCGCCTGCTCCGCCCGATCGCCGAAAGCCACGGTAGCGGAGGGCACCGACATCAATACCACGATCGATCGGGGCATCGGGGCCGCGGCGCCGGCGAACCAGCAAACCGATCACCCCGATCGGCGCGGCCGTATTCTCACTGATCGTGGTAGCGCAGCCGATCAGGCGGCTCGGCGTGCGGCTTCGATATCACGCCCGGTGGTGTTGGCGGCGTCCGTCGGTTCATCCGCCTGGCCGCTCGCGGCCAGGCGGGCATAGGGCGATCTCGCCAGGGCGCGCGCTGGCAGAGGCGCCGCTGGGGCAAAGCTTGGGGACTGCCTTTGCGGGAACGCTGCTTTGTAAGGCACCATCAAGTACCGAAGTGGACGGGGATGCGTCCGTTGATCCGCATCGACCGCACCACTCTGTACCACGGGGGGGTTGCTCGACCACTGGGGGTTGCTCGATGTCTCGCTCGCATCGTGGGGTCGCGCCTGCGCTTGCGGTCCCGCGCCGAGTTCTGTCTGTCGGGCGTGTTGACCGGCGGAGCGCACCGTGGGTCAGCGGCCCCGTGACGGCCTGCGCCGCGTCGGCCATCGCAGCCGAACGCGCCACGTTCAGCGGGCGGCGTCTCATCCGCTTCTACGGTGGTTCGATATAGATCTTGCGTACGGGGGGTGGCAGCATGACTGGGTATGCCGGACGGGCGTTGCAGAGGCCAGTGAGCCCCTGGAGTCTGCTTCGCGCCGGCCTGGATGGCGATCCTGAGGGGCTCGCGCTGATCTGTGCGGATACGCGCTGGACGTGGCGCACGCTCGATGACCTCAGCGACCGGCTGGCTGTCGGTTTGCTCGGTCTAGGGCTGAACCCGGGCGATCGGGTCGCTTCGCTGATGCCGAATCGTCCCGCGCTCATCGTTCACTACCTCGCCTGTTTCAAAGCGGGTCTGGTCGCCACGCCCCTCAACTACCGCTACATGGCACCGGAGATCGATCACGCCCTGGCGGTCAGCGAGGCTCGTGCCCTGCTCGCGCACGTCGAGCGGGAGGAGGATCTGGCCGCAAGCCAGCTCGCCCGGCAGCTACCTGTGGGCACCATCAGCTACGGCGGCAAGCGAGGAACGGGCCCGGCTTTCGACGAGCTGATAGAGGGGCAGGCCTCACCTTCGCCGCCGCCGCCTCCTTCTCCAGCGGCGCCTGCGGTGATCTTCTTCACCTCGGGGAGTACCGGGCGCCCGAAGGGGGTCACACATACTCACCAGACACTCGGCTGGATGTTTGCGACGGCGGCGACAGGGCTCGAGTTCAGCCCCGCCGATCTGCTTCTGGCCGGCTCGTCGCTGTCGCACGTTGGTGCCTTCTACGTCACGTTCGCAGCGCTGAGCGCGGGCGCTGGCGTGATTGTGGCCCGGACCTTCGACGGGGACGAGTTGCTCCCGCTACTTCGCGAAGACCGCCCAACGGTGCTGTCGATGCTTCCTTCGGCGCTGTTCGCGCTGACCCGCGACCACGGCGCCCGGCGCGACGACTTCGCCTCGCTGCGCCTGTGCCGCGGGGCGGGCGACACCGTCTCCACGGAGCTGGAGCGGGAATTCACCGCACTAAGCGGGTTTGTGATCGACCAGGCCTACGGCCTGACCGAAGCCGGGCTGGTGACGGTGAGCCCGCCGTCGGGCCGGATCAAGGTTGGTTCGGTCGGGCAGGTCGTTCCGGCGGTCGCGCTGTCCATCCGCAACGATGACGGCCAGGAGTTGCCGGCGGGCAGCGAAGGCCGCCTGTGGATCAAGACTCCCGCGGCCACCGTCGGCTACTGGGACGACCCGGGCGCGACCGCGGCGGCCTTCAGCGGCGGGTGGCTCGACTCCGGCGATGTGATGCGCGCCGACGACGAGGGCTACTTCTTCTTCTGCGGGCGCAAGAAGCAGATCATCGTCCACAACGGCTCGAACATCTGCCCCCAGGAGGTCGAGGGCGCCCTGCTCGAGCACCCGGCCGTCGCGAGCGCCGCGGTGATCGGGATCCACGACCTTGTCCACGGTGAGAACGTTCGCGCCTACATCACCCTTACCGAGGGGGCCGAGCGTCCGGCCAGCCAGGAGCTGATCCAGTTCGCGCGCGCGAGGGTCGGCTACAAGGCGCCCGAGGAAATAGTCGTCCTCGACGAAATGCCGCTCACCGCCACCGGGAAACTGGACCGGACGCACCTGAAGCAAATGGCCGAGGCGAACCTCGCACGGGGAGCTAACCGATGAAACCCGCCCGGGCTCCGCTGCCGGCAGGCGATGCCCTAGCCCGTCGGGGTGTTCGAAGGTTCGCGGACAGCCTATGAGCCGGCCGCGCGCAGTGACCCGCCTTTTGTGGTGAGCAGCAGACCGGGGTCAGATGGGCGTCAGATCCCCTCTGCCACGGTGGTCAAAGAGGTACCACCCAGTGGCCGTCGCCGGCCAGTGCCGGTACCCGGCCCCTTGCGTTCGGGCGTTAGGGCCGGGGAGTGTGGTTTCCAGTGGCAGGCGGGCGGGACAGGAGGCCGGGTATGGGCGTGGCTGAGGTTGTTCCGGGCGGCTTGCCGAGGGTGAGCTGGTGATCATCGACGGCGGCATGGGAAGTCAGCTGCAGGCTG
>DAITAE010000448.1:0-4184 GCA_036824445.1 Streptosporangiaceae bacterium
GGGCGCCTGGCGCAGCAGGTAGGTCTTGTCGATGACCGGGGTGAGCTCGCCGGCCCCGATGAGCTGGGCGAGACGCTCGAGGTCGGCTTGGCGCTGTCTGGAGGTGAGCATGGTGAGCCGCTGGCGGACGAATGGTGAGAGGGCCAGCGCCCGCAGCTGGCGGCCCATTCCGGTCCAGCGGCCGCCGTCTTCGCCGCCGACGATGACGAGCGTTCCGGCCGGGGTCAGCGCGCGCCGCAGCCGAGACAGCGGTGAGTTGCCGCCGAGGTCGAGGATGAGGTCGTAGCGCTGGGGACCGTCCGCGAAGTCGTCTTGGCTGTAGTCGATGACGTGGTCGGCGCCGATCGAAGCGACCAGGCCGGTCTTCGCCGTGCTGCACACGCCGGTGACCTGTGCGCCGAAGGCTTTGGCGATCTGCACGGCGAACGTGCCGACGCCTCCCGATGCGCCGATGATCAGCACGTGCTGCCCTGGCTGGAGGCGCCCGGCGTCGCGAAGACCCTGCAGGGCGGTCAGGCCGGAGACCGCGACGGCCGCGGCCTGACCGAAGGTGAGGTCCGCCGGCTTGCGCGCAAGCTTGCCCTCGCGGGCGCACGCGTACTCGGCGAAGGAACCCTGGCTGATGCCGAAGACCTCGTCGCCGGCCGCGAACCTGGTCACCTGTGCGCCGGCCGCCACGACCGAGCCGGCGACGTCGAGCCCGGGAACGCGGTTCTTGGGTGTGCGCAAGCCGTAGCCCATGAGGCGCATCAGGTACGGCTGGCCGGCCATAAGGTGCCAGGTGCCCCGGTCGAGCCCAGCGGCGTGGACCTTCACGAGTACCTCGTTGCCGGCGATCTCGGGCAGGGCGATCTCATCGACGCGCCACACATCTGCGGCCCCGTAGGCGTCCTGCACGATCGCCTGCATCGTCTGCCGCCGCAGCGCTGGCGGCGCGGTTTCGCCGCCGTTCTCTGCGGGCGTCGCAACCCGGCCGGCCGTGCCTGTCGTTGCGTTCATGGCCGTCCCTTACTTGCCGATTCCACGATGGAGGGACCAGCATCACGAACACCAGCCCGGCCCCGGAGGGCTGTCTTCACGCTACGTTCGCAGACCAAAACTAGCAATAGACTTCTGGAAACAAATTGCGATAACCTGCCTGACATGGCAGAGTGGAGCTTCCTGACCAACCACGCCCGGGTGCTGCTGTGCATCGCCCACGACCCGGGCGTGCGGCTGCGCGACATCGCGGCCAGGACGGGCATCACCGGACGCACCGCCTACAGCATCGTCACCGATCTCACCGAGGCCGGATACGTCGTCAAGCACAAAGACGGCCGCCGCAACCGCTACCAGATCCAGGCCCACCTGCCGCTGCCGGAGTCCGCCAGCCGGGAACGAACCATCGGCGAGATCCTGGCGCTCCTGACCGGCGCCGACGATGAAGCGACGGCATAATTCCGGTCGCCTTGACCGGGGAATGGCGCCACCGGCGTCGGCACCTGGTCCCCGCCCGTGGTCCCGCCCGGCAAGGTCAGCACTCCGCAGCCGGTAGCGCTGACGGCCGTCCCGTTCCGGCTGATCCCACAGCGCCGGGCCCGTGCTCTGGGGTCCGCGGTTGCGGTGATCGGTTCGGTGACGGCTGGCTGGATCGCTGGTGGGTTGGCACGCCGGGCCAGCGTGGGCACCGGCGTCGGCGATGAGGAGGCGTTCGAATCTCGATAACGACCGAACCGATCAGGACCTACACGAACGTCCGACATGCCGGAACGACTTCAAGCGACCCAGTCGCTTGAGAGCGCCCCTGACCTCGGCAGACGGGACCTCGCTGCAGATCTCCATCGTGATAACGATCTGGCTGTGCCCGAAGGATCTGCATGGAAACGGAGATGTTGGCCCGCACTTCGTGCGCTGTAGGCCGCACGGTCAGCGACATTGCTTTCTGCTACGGAGCGGCCTGCTCGACGGCATTGAAGTGGCCGCGCTGGCTAGCCTAAATTGGGCGGTAAAATATGCCCAGCGCATCCACACAGTCTCCAGATGATCCGGAAAGCCCGATAATCGCCATGCCATCGGGAACATGATACCTGAACTGCCTTGTGCCACCATTCCCGCCGAAGGGCCCCAAATTCCGACCGTTACTGGTGCGTATAGTGAGCTGGTCGATGAAAAGGCCGTAGAATCCAGACAGTTCAACGATGTGTTCTTGCCCAACGAGAGCGATGTCTCTGCGAGTTCCCTTGGCATGCCCGTGCCGAACCGTCTGACTGTGGTCGCTGTAAAAGAACTGGATGGAATTAAGATATTTGCTGCTGCCAACACTAGCATTGCGGCCACCGAAAACACGGATATTGGCTATGGTTACTCCAGCAGCCGGGATTTCGTCATGGAATGGGTTGCCGCCCGTTCCTCCAGATGGGCCACATTCGAAGACTGGGACCGTCGCCATTTGTATCCCCCCAGGTGAACCCTGACCTCTTCAAGCGGAACTGCCGTCTTCCGCCACTGATAGGATAGAACTCATCTTGCCAAACAGCAATAGGTGTCTCTTTGGCTGGCCTACTCCCAGTAGACGCACGGCAGCCAGCGGTGGGCGGGATTTCTCGGTGCGTTCCGGGCTGGCAATCTGCACGCGTCGATCTGGCGGCTCGTACTGAGCCAGCCGACCAGAGGCCTCTTGGTTGTGGTCGGTCGGGTGAGTCGACAGGTCGGACTCACTTGAGATGCGACGTGCACTAGAGATCCGGACGGGCTGCAAGCTGGCAGGCGAGGCCGACGGCTGGCACCCACGGGTCATCGTCCGCTTCGCTTTCCGCGTGGTGTTCTTGCCTGAGCGTCCAGTCGGTCACCGCCCGGTAGATCAAGGCGCGGACCAGGTACTGGCCAAAGTCATCGATGTGGCTGACCGCATCCAGGAGCTGACTGTCGGCGCCTTCCCAGACCAGTGCATCGGCAACCACGATTGCGGATGCAAAGGCGGCGGGCCGCCAGTACGGGGAGAAGTCGATGACCGCGGGCGCCAGCCGCTCGTGAAACAGCACGTTGCCCGTCAGGTCGCCATGAATGAGCTGGCTGGGCGCGGTCACGGGGCGAAGCGCGGCGGCCAGCTGCGACAGATGGCAGACGTGCGGGAAATCGCTGGCGGGGATCTCGCCCCAGGCAACACGGTCCCCGATCGCCCAAGGGCTGGACCGCTGGTCCAGGAATCGCGGCCGTGCGATTGCGCGCACGGCGGCGTGGAAAAGCTCGCCGACCGCGATGATCTCTGCCCAGCGGCGCCGCTCGTGCTGGCCGGGCAGGTACTGGGTGGCGTACCAGCCATCGACACATAGCGAACCGTTAGCCGCGGCCTGCGGGCGGGCCAGCCGGAAACGGTCGCAGCGGACCTGCCGATAGATGCGCGCCTGCCAGTACAGTTCCTCCGGCTCCAGGTCGTATGGCTTCAGGACCAAGTCCCCTGCAAGCCAGGCGTTGCCCTGGCCACCTCTGAGCGGGAACGGCCGGGCTCCCGACACGCCGAATGCGGTAAGCACGGCCGGTGGCGGGGATGGCACCGGTAGAAGCTACCCGACCCGGCAGCGGCGGCCACGTTTGATCCTTAACGAATCAGCCCCAGTTGACGCCTTACACATCCCTGGAGACGCTGTCTGCTTGGTGATCTGGGTTCGGCCACCTGGAAGGCGGGCTTTGCTCCTGCCGGTCAGGACTCGGCCGCCTGGAGACGGCCCGGAACCGGGCACCACTCGTATGCGTCGCCGTGCCGCTTGATCAAGCCGAGACCTGGAAATGGCAGGTGGTAGGCGTGGACGAGCAGATTCTCGTCAGCTGCCCAGCCGAGGAGCCTGCGACGGCTGAGCACTGATCGCTCGCCATCGTGGTCCCACGGCGTCCACCACCCCGGATGGCTCAGCTGCAGCCTGTCGTAGAAGGAGTCTCCGGCGCAGAGCAGCCGCTCTCCGCGTGATTCCAGCAAGATCGCGGTGTGCCCTGGCGTGTGGCCTGTGGCGTTGACGGTGCGGACGTGGGGCAGGATTTCGGCGTCGTGCTCGAACGCACGCAGTCTGTCGCCGAAGAGCCTGATCGCCTCGCGCGCCGACTCCAGGTGCGGATCTGCGGTCGGCGAGCGAGCGGCATCTGACCAGAAGGTCACCTCGGCAGCATGGGCGAACCCGGTCGCCTCGGGAAAGGTGAGCTCGCCTGACCAG
>DAITAE010000032.1:0-16205 GCA_036824445.1 Streptosporangiaceae bacterium
GCGCGTAGGACAGCGTCTGCGGGCGGGTGGACTGGATCTGGAAGTAGCCGTTGCCGTCGGTCATGTAGTGCTGCAGCCGCTGCACGCGCTGCTTTTCCAGGTCGGTGAACGTCGCCTGGTCCTGCTCGGGGATGTCCCCGAACGGGATGAATCCCATGGTGGCCGCGTTGACGTGGATGCCGATCACATGCTCGGGATCGACGCGGCCGAGGTCGGGGCCGACGAAGGCACCGTAGTCGCCGCCCTGGGCTCCGTAACGGCGGTACCCGAGCTGGCGCATCAGCTCGGCGAGCGCGGCCGCCATCCGCCGACTGCCCCAACCCGGCTCGGTGACGGGGCCTGAGAAGCCGAAGCCGGGCAGCGAGGGGATGACCAGGTCGAACGCCGGGGCTGAGGCGTCATCGTGCGCGCGCGGGTCGCTGAGTGGCCCGATGACGCGGGTGAATTCCACGACCGACCCAGGCCAGCCGTGCAGGAGGAGCAGCGGCGTCGCGTCCGGCTCCGGTGACCTCACATGCAGGAAGTGGATCTTCTGGCCGTCGATCTGGGTGATGTACTGCGGCCAGGAGTTCAGGCGCGCCTCCTGGGCACGCCAGTCGAAGCCGCCGCGCCAGTACTCGGCGAGCTCGCGCAGGTAGCTGACCGGCACCCCACGCTCCCACACCGGCCCGGGCAGGCTGGACGGCCACCGTGTCCGGGCGAGGCGGTCGGCCAGGTCGTCGAGGTCCGCCTGCGGGATGTCGATCCGGAATTCCTCGATCTTGTTCGCGTTCGGGTTCGTCATTGCCAAGTCCTCCGCCACTCACTAATCTGAACGGACTGTTCTGTTCAGTTCGAACTTATCAGAACAGAATGCTCTGTTCAAGAAGAGATGAGGAGTTCATGGCAGACGGCGCGGCCCCGCTCCGTGGCCGCCAGGCACAGGCGGCGCACAACGACGAGCTCATCCTGCGGGCGGCCCGGGAGGTGTTCCTCGCCGACCCCAACGCCCCGATCTCCGCGGTGGCCGAGCGGGCCGGGGTCGGCATCGGCGCCCTCTACCACCGGTACGCGGGCAAGGAGGACCTGCTGCGCTTGCTGTGCCGGAACGGGCAGGAGATCTACCTAACGGAGATCCGGCGTGCCCTGGCCTCCGACGCCGAGCCCTGGGAGGCCTTCACCGGCTTCCTGCGCCGCATCGTGGCCGCGAACACCCACGGTCTGACCGTCCGGCTCGCCGGGACGTTCGTCCCCAGCGCCGAGCAGCTGGCCCTGGCCGAGCAGATGCAGGCGCTGGGCATCGAGCTGTTCGAGCGGGTCCGTGCCACCGGCCTGCTCAGAGACGACGTCACCTACCTCGACGTCGAGTTCCTGCTGGAGTTCCTGGCCAACGTCAAGCTGGGCGACGCCGCGCGCACCGCCGAGTTGCGGCAGCGCCACCTGGCGGTCGTCATCGACGGATTGCACTCCGGCCAGCGCACGCCACTGCCCGGCCAGCCCCCCACCTGGCTGGAGCAGACCGCGCGCTGGATCGCGCACCGGCCGGCGGGCACCGGCCAGGTGCGCGCCGAACGGTAGGTGATCACCGGGGCCGCACTGACCGGCCGGGCCGCTGGGTCCGCACTGACCGCCGCACCCGCCGGGTCCGCACTGACCGGCCGGGCCGCAGCGTCCGTACTGACCGCCGCACCCGCCGGGTCCGCATTTGACCCGTCGGCGCCCGCCGCGCCTCCGGCACAGCCCGGCCGGTCAGTGCGGACCTTGCGCGGCGCTCCCGCGGCGGGCGGCCGGAGCGGTGCGGGCGGGAGATAATGCGAAGGTGGACGGTCATGGTGCTGCCTGACCTGGCCGGCAGCGTCCGCAACCGCGTCGGTGCGGCCATTTTCGAGCGGGTGGCCGGGCCAGAGGGCCCGGCGCGCCGCCAGGTGATCAATGCGGCCGGGGGCGAGCGGTGGTTCGCTGAAGGTAGCCCGATCCGCCGGGTGCACGGGGATTCGTCGATGTTCATCGGCGGGCTCACGGCACTGCTACTGCAGTCGCTTCATCCCCTGGCCATGGCGGCAGTGGCTGGGCACTCGGGTTACCGCGGTGACCCGTGGGGGCGGCTGCAGCGGACCAGCTACTTCCTTGCCGTCACGACGTTCGGCCGGGCCGGCGACGCGGAGGCAGCGGTCGGGCGGGTCCGCGCGATCCACCAGCGGGTCACCGGGATCGCGCCCGACGGGCGGCCGTATACGGCCTCCGACCCGCACCTGCTGACCTGGGTGCACATCGCCGAGGCCGACAGCTTCCTGCGCGCGCACACCCGGTTCGGCGCCGAGCCGCTGGACCAGGCCGGACGCGACGGCTACGTCGCCGACCTCGCCCGGATCGGCGCCAGCCTCGGCGTGCCCGACCCGCCGCGCACCGAAGCCGGGCTCGCCGCCCGGATCGCCGCGTACCGAGCCGAGCTGGCCGGAACCGGCCAGGCCCGCGAAGCTGCCCGGTTCCTGCTGCTCAGCCCCCCGCTTCCGGTCATCGCCCGGGCGCCCTACGGCGTGCTGGCCGCGGCGGCGGTGTCGCTCCTGCCCGGCTGGGCGCGCCGGCCGCTGTACCTGCCCCGCCTGCCGGTGACCGAGGCCGCCCTGGTGCGCCCGGCCGGCCACGCCATGGTGCAGGCCATTCGCTGGGCGATCACTGCACCGCCCCCGGCCCGGCCCACCTAACCCGCCCGGCGGAACAGCCGCCTCCGCGGGCGGAGCCGATCGGGCTACGGGATCCCGGGGGACCGCTCGGGCGGCGCGGCCAGTGAGCGGACCCAGCGGACCTCGCCGTCGTGGACCTCCGCCGTGGGCACCAGCCCCGCGGCGCGGGCGACCTGTTCCGAGGCGACGTGGCGGGGATGGATGTGTGCCACAACTGTCCAGCCGGCCTCGTGCAGCCGGCCTACCAGGCTGCGCGCCGCCTCCCTGGCATAGCCGCGGCCCTGCGCGCCATGCGCGACCACCCAGGCGACCTCGGCAGGCCCGGCGGCTGGACCGCCCGCGGGCAGCGTCGCCTGAACGGTCCCCACCGCCGAGCCGGTGCCGCGCAGTCGCAGCACCCAGTTGCCCCACAGCTGGTCCCCGCCCGGCGAGCGGCGCACCGCCAGCCGCGCGTAGCGGTCGGCCAGGGCCGCCGCGCTCGCCGGCGCGCCGCCGGTGAACTCGTGTAGCCGGATGTCGTCGAGCAGCGGTGCCAGTTCGGCGGCGTGCGCCACCGTCAGCGGCTCCAGATCGAGCCGTTCGGTCCGCCAGCCCTCGTCGAGGTCGATCACACGCCAGCCACGGGGCTACGCGGCTCCCTCGACCAGCACGAGTTTGCCGGTCGAGGCACGGTGCCGCATCGCCAGCGGCGCGGCGTACTCCTGCGACCCGTACCAGCGCCTGGCGTGCTGGGCGCTGGGGAACTCGAGCACGACCACGCGGCGCGGCCGCCAGTCGCCCTCGAGCGTCTCGAAGGCGCCGCCGCGGACGAGGAACCGTCCCCCGTACGGCCGGAGCGTATCCGGGACCAGCGCCGAGTACTCCCGGTACGCGTCCTGGTCGTGGATATCGATATCGGCGATCACGTACGCGGTCATCTGCTTCCCCTCTGCGAATCAGGCCGGCCAGCGCCAGCGTACGCCGCGGGGCGTCGTGGTGAGGGAATCGTCAGGCCCGTGCCAGCAGCCGCTTCACGGCGGCCGCGCCGGCGAGGGCCTGGTCGTGGTCGGGTGACTGCGGGACGAGGTTGAATTCCACGCATCCCGCGGCGGCGTAGGGCGCGAGGAACTCGGCGACGTCGTCGGCGGTGCCGTAGGGACAGTAGCGTTCGAAGCGCTCGAATGGAATCTGGTAGAAGGCCTCCATCGCCGGCGCGAGGCAGGCACGGGCATCCTCTTTCGAGTCCGCCAGCCCGCACCACACCTGCATCGCGTGCCGGCCCGGCGGGCCGGGGCGGCCGGCGCGGGCTGCCTCCTGCGCCGCCATCTCGACGGCGGCGGCGAAACGGCGGGGGGAGTTCCAGATGCCGAGCCAGCCATCGCCGAGCCGGCCAGCCCTTCTAATCGCCGCGTCTGACCGGCCCCCGACGATGATGGGGATCGCCGCGGCCGGCGGCGCGATGACCGCCTCATCGAGGTCAAAGAACGTGCCGTGGAAGGTGGTCGGCTTGCCCGTCAGGAGCTCGCGCACGATCGTGAGGCACTCGTTCATCCGCAGGCCCCGCGTCGCCGGGTCCACCCCGCAGATCGAGACTTCGTGGCGGTCCTCGCCACCGACCCCGACACCGAAGATGAGCCGCCCCGGAGCCAGGCGCTCGATGTCCGCGAGCTGGCGGGCCACCAGGACGGGATGGCGCAGCGGCAGCAGGTACACACCGGTATAGATCGCCAGCGTGGGATGAAGCGCCGCCAGCGCGGTGGCCTGCACGAGCCCGTCGAACCCCGTGCCGGTGAAGAAGCTCACGTGATCGCCGCAGCAGATATGGTCGATGCCCGCCTCGGCGGCCTGCGCCAGGAACGCCCCCGCGGCTCCTGGGCCATACCCGAGCAAGTCGAACGGCGGGAGCATGCCCACCCGGGGCGGTCCGGGCGCCGGCTGTACCGCTGCCGCCGGGCCCGTGGCCGGGCCGGCCACTGCCGTGCTGCTCATGCCGCGTTCTCTCCTTGGCTGGGTGTCCTCCGCCGGGGCCGTGGCCAGACGGCGGGCATCAGCGCGGGCACGCGGCGCTGGTAGGCGCGGTAGGCCTCGCCCAGATCGCGCCGAGCGTCACGCTCCTCGAACCTGATGCCCAGCAGGATGTAGCCGGTCGCGGCGACGGCGAACAGCAGGTGCCCGGCCGTCATCACCGGCGCGGCCCAGAAGACGATCACGAACCCGGCCATGAGGGGGTGCCGGACCCACCGGTAGAGGGCGCGCTCGGTGAACGGCGGTGGGCGGTAAGCGGCGCCGCGCGCGTACAGGTACGCCTGCCGGAGCCCGAACAGGTCGAAGTGATTGATCATGAAGGTGGAGCCGACGGCCACCACCCAGCCGATCGCGTACCCGCCGAGGACCACGACCGCAGCCGGTCCTGACAAGTGCCAGACCGTCCCGCCAACCGGCCGCCACTGCCAGAAGAGCAGCGCCAGCAGCAAGCTCGCGCACAGCACGAACGTCGACCGCTCGGCGGGCGCAGGCACCAGGCGGGTCCAGCGGCGCTTGAACGAGGGGCGTGCCATGACGCTGTGCTGGACCGCAAACAGCAGCAACAGCAGCAGGTCGACGGCCACCGCGAGCGGCCATGCCGAGGGCGTCCCCTCATCGATGCCCGTGGGCACGCCTGCGCCCGCGAAGAAGCCGATCGCGTAGCCGAGCACCGCGAGGAAGAGGACGTAGACAGCGGCTGCGTAGCCGAGGATGGGCAGTGCAGGGACGCTACGCGGCGCGGGCCGCCGTCCTGTCGGCTGGGGACGTGTGGGCTGTCTGGTACTGGCCATGCCCTGACCCTAGGATTACCCAGCTCAGGGCCACTATCGGGTGAACTACCGGCAAAACGGCGGAATCCGGGGGCCAGAGCCCGTGCGCCCGTCCAGCGCATCGGGTGAACTACCGAGGCGATCAGCGGCGCTCGTGATGCTCGGCCGCTGCCCGGCGCTCTGCTGGCGGGCGGTGCTCCGTTATCCAGGCGGCGATCTGGGCGCGCGAGCGCACCTCCAGTTTGCGCCGGATATTCTCAACGTGCGCCTCCGCCGTCCGCGGCGCGACGGACAGCCGCGTCGCGATGGCCTGGTTGGTCAGCCCGTCGGCGATCAGCCTGGCCACCTCAAGCTCGCGGCGGGTGAGCCGCGGCCGCTGGTCCGCCCCCTCTCCGAGGAAACCGAGCACCGCCGCCAGGACCGGCTCCCATTCGCCCTGGTAGAAAAGATGTCTGTTGCCCGGCAGCGGGATGAGCGTCGCCCCGGGGATGAGCGTG
The DNA here is from genome assembly GCA_036824445.1 of Streptosporangiaceae bacterium. Taxonomy (GTDB): domain Bacteria; phylum Actinomycetota; class Actinomycetes; order Streptosporangiales; family Streptosporangiaceae; genus UBA9676. The sequence continues at coordinate 5,935 of DAITAE010000032.1, forward strand.
GCCACCTCGCGCCCCAGCTCGAACCGGGTGGCGCTGTCCGCCTCCCGGTGCAGGACCGCGGTCCGCGCCTGGATGGCCGGCAGCAGCGCCCTGATGTCGGTGTCGTAGTAGACCTCAAGGAGCCGGCCGGCCACGTCGGCCGAGGCACCCGCCCGCTGCAGCCGCGTGAACGCCTCCACCTCCTCGGCGCTGGGATCGCGGATGAAGATGCTGGTCAGCACCTTCGACCCCAGGCCCCAGTGCGCCCGCACGAGCGCCACGATCGAGTCCCTGACCTCCGCGGGCGCCAGGTCGGCACCGCTGGCACACGTTCCGTACAGCACCAGCGCCTCGACCCGTTCCGGGCACCTGGCCGCTATCGCGGCGGCGAGCTGGCCGCCCTGCGAGGCGCCGAACACGCTGAACCGGTCGGCGCGGGCCGCGTCGGCGACCGCCAGCGCCGCCGCCACCTGCCCGTCGAACGACAGGTCGATCCCGTCGCGGTCCGACAGGCCGCAGCCGGGCTTGTCGTAGCGGATCACCGTGTACCGCTCGGCCAGCCTGGCCATGAAGCTGGCGAAGGAGAACAGCTCCAGCTGCCCGCGGAGATGGGTGATCCAGCCCGAGTCGCACAGCAGCGGCGGCCCGGCGCCCGCGGTCGAGTAGGCGACGCGGCCGGCGGGCGTGGTGCAGTACCTGATCGCGGGCATCACCCGTCCAGGCTGGCATCGCGGGCAGGCGCAGTAAAGAACGGGCACGGCAGCCTGGACAGGCCGGTACCCGATCACCCTAAGCTGCTGTCGGCCCGGGCGGGCACCGGCCGCCGGGAGAGGGAGGAGCAGTGGGGCGATGAGCACCTATCTGGACTGTTCGGACCGGGACGACGTGCTGAGCGGGGGCTCGCGAATGATCCCGGTCAGGACGCCGGCCGGTACCTTCCGGGTGTGGGTGAAGCGGGTCGGCAACAATCCCGGCCTCCGGGTGCTGCTGCTGCACGGCGGGCCGGGGTCGACCCACGAGTACCTGGAGGCCTGCGACAGCTACCTCCCCGCGGCGGGCGTCGAGTACTACTACTACGACCAGCTCGGCTCGGGCTTCAGCGATCAGCCCGCCGACCCGTCGCTGTGGGAGCTGGACCGTTTCGTCGATGAGGTAGAGCAGGTCCGCGCCGCGCTCGGGCTGGGCCGGGACAACTTCGTCCTCTACGGCCAGTCGTGGGGCGGGCTCCTCGCCATCGAGTACGCCCTGCACCACCAGCAGCATCTGCGGGGGCTCGTCGTCTCGAACATGATGGCCAGCGTCCCCGCCTACAACGCCTACGCCGAGCAGGTGCTGATGCCGCAGATGGACCAGGCGGCGCTGGCCGAGATCAAGTCGCTGGAGGCCAGCGGGGAGATCGAGAACCCCAGGTACATGGAGCTGCTGACCGAGCAGCACTATGTCCATCACGTGCTGCGCATGCCGACGGGGGACTGGCCCGATCCGGTGCAGCGCGGCTTCGCCCACATCAACCCGGCGATCTACGTGTCGATGCAGGGCCCGAGCGAACTCGGGATCAGCGCCGGCGCCAAGCTCGCCCACTGGGACAGGACCGGCGACCTCGCATCGATCGAGGTGCCGACGCTGGTGATCGGCGCCTGCCACGACACGATGGATCCCGCGCACATGGAGATGATGGCCAGCCGCCTGCCACGCGGCCGGTATCTGTACTGTCCGAACGGCAGCCACCTGGCCATGTACGACGACCAGGAAACCTACTTCGGCGGCCTCATCGAATTCGTCCACGACCTCGGGAAAACGGCACCCGGCCCCTGACCGCGGAGCCTCGTTATGTGCAGGCTGCTCGGGCTGACCGCCGGGCGGGAGCCCATCGGCGCGTCATTCTGGCTGCTCGATGCCCCCGACTCGCTGGAGGTGCAGAGCCGGCGCAACGCCGACGGGAGCGGGATCGGGTTCTTCGATCCCACGGGGACGCCCGTCCTCGACAAACAGCCCGAGGCGGCGTTCCGGGACGAGGGTTTCGCGCGGGTGGCGAGGCGGGCCCGGTCGGAGACCTTTGTTGCCCATGTGCGCTATGCGACCATGGGCGGCGCCACGGTCGAGAACACCCACCCGTTCACGATGCGGGGCCGGATCATGGCCCACAACGGCGGGTTCGGCGACGTGCCGCGGCTTGATGAGCAGCTGGGCCGCTATGGCGGCCTGGTGCTCGGCGATACCGACTCGGAGCGCTACTTCGCGCTGATCACGCAGCAGGTCGATGCGCACGCCGGCGACGTCGGGGCGGGGATCGCGGCGGCGGCCAGCTGGATCGGCGCCCGCCTGCCGGTGTCGTCGCTGAACACCGTGGTCGCCGCGCCCGGTGAGCTGTGGGCCCTGCGCTATCCCGGGCAGCATGCGCTGCACATCATCGAGCGGCCCGCGGGGGCGAGCACCCCGGCCCCGGCCGGCACCGGCCTGCACCTCCGGAGCGCGACGTCCTCGGTGCACGCACCCGCGCTGCAGGCGCTTCCCTCGGTCGTGGTGGCGTCGGAGGAGCTCGACGGGGAAAGCGGCTGGCGCATGCTGACCTCCGGCGAGCTGGTTCACGTCCGCCCGGACCTGACGGTCGAGTCGGCCGTGGTGATCCCCGATCCCCCGGCGCACCTGATCCCGCTGCCCGCCGCGAATCCGAACATCGACACCTGACCGCCCGTCCGGCACCTGACCGCCCGTCCGGCACCAGGGTCACCCGGCGTCGTGCTGCCGTCGCAGCCACTCCGCATAGGACATGGCGTCGTTCGCGCCCAGCTCCACGCCCCCCGGCATGGATTCGGCGAACACGAACGCGGCGGTGGCCTCAAGCTCGCCGTAGAGCAGGCCGGCCGGGCCCCTCGCCTCGAACGCCAGGGTCCACCAGGCCTCGCCGCGCGCGCGGACCTCGGTGAGCTCCACCGTGCACCACGGCTCCCCGCCCAGCCGCGGGACGCGCGCCTGGATCTGGCCACCGGCCAGTGCGAACCGGCTGATGCGCTTGTGCAGCGGCCTCCAGCCTGCCGCCTCCTCGCCGGCCTGGCTGGGCGGGCCGAAGGGAAAGGACCACTTCTCCCAGGACTCCATCCGGCCACGGGCGCGGTCCGCCACATCGAGGACTCCGGGACTGCCGCGGTACATCTTCACCTCAAGCAGCCCGCCCGCGCGGAGCTTCACCGACAGCCCGGGCAAATGCGGGTCGAGGAGGTAGCTGTCCTCGCGTGACTCCACTCCGGCCGGGAACCGCCCGAACCATCCGGTCACCGGGGACTCTGGCTCACCGAGGAAGATCCAGCGCACCTCAAGGCTGCGCACTCCTTCAGTGACCGTGCTGGCGGGCTGCGCAGCCGTCATGGTCCTCGCTCCTGACAATGCCGGAGCCGGACAGGAATATGCGCCGGTCGGTAACCTCGCCCGCCCGGGGAACCGGCAACGGAACCCCGACGAGCTGCAAGTGACGGATACCTGAACGGTGAGTGAAGCCACGGCCTCTGACGTGCAGGTCACCGTCGGCCGCCGTCGCCGTCAGCTCTCGTGTTCGCGCCGCTATTCGCCGCCCGGCAGCTTTCGCCTGTCGGTCACGGTGCGATTATCGCAGCACGAGCATGCGACAGCAGCGGCAGATGTCAGGAGGGTTACATGAGAAGTCCGGTCAGCGCGGCAGCGGCGGGCACCATCGAGATCGGCGGTGACCTGGTGGTGCGCCGGATGGGCTTCGGCGCGATGCGGGTCACCGGCAGCGGCATCTGGGGCGATCCGCCGGACCTGGCGCAGGCCAGGGAAACGCTGCGGCGGGTGGTGGAGCTCGGCGTCAACTTCATCGACACCGCTGACTCCTACGGCCCCGAGGTCAGCGAGCGGCTGATCGCCGAGGCCCTGCATCCGTATCCCGACGATCTTGTGATCGCCACCAAAGGCGGCCTGGTGCGGCCGAGCCCTGGCCGATGGGATCCTGATGGCAGGCCAGAGCACCTGCGCGCCGCCTGTGAGGGGAGCCTGCGGCGGCTGCGGCTGGACCAGATTCCGCTCTACCAGTTCCACCGGCCCGACCCCGCTGTGCCGCTGGCCGAGTCGCTGGGCACGCTCACGCAGCTCAAGGACGAGGGCAAGATCCGCCACATCGGGATCTCGAACGTGTCGCTGGCCCAGCTGCGGACGGCGCAGCAGATCACCCCGGTCGTCTCGGTGCAGAACAGGTACAACGCGGCCGACCGCAAGTCCGAGTCGATGGTGGACACCTGCGAGCAGGAGCAGATCGCGTTCCTGCCCTGGGCGCCGATCCAGCAGACCGGCGGCAACCCGGCGGTGGCCGGGGCCGCCAAGCAGCACGGCGCCAGCCCGCGGCAGATCGTGCTGGCCTGGCTGCTGGCGCGATCACCGCAGATGCTGCCGATTCCCGGCACCGGATCGCCAGAGCATGCCGAAGCCAACGTCGCAGCCGCGTCGATCGAGCTGAGCCCGGACGAGGTCGCGGCGGTAACCGGCGGGGCGTGAGGGGCTCAGACCTCCGCGAGCGCGCGGCCGTGCGCGGCCAGCGCCCAGATGACGAAGACGTCGATCGCGATGATCAGGAGCGACCAGATCGGATAGAAGGGGATGAACAGGAAGTTCGCGATCGCCGAGATGGACGCCATGATGATCCCCACCACCCGCGCCCAGGCGGACCCACGGAACAGTGACAGCCCTGCCAGCACGACAATGATGCCAATGATCAGGTGGATCCATCCCCAACCCTTGGCGTTGAGGTTGATGTAATAGTTCGGCGGGACGTGGTAGAAACCGCTCTTGATAATGGCGGCGAGCCCTTCGAGCGCGCCGAAGATGCCCAGGATGATCATCATGATGGCGGCGAAGAACACCCATCCGGCTCCGGCGGTCGATCCCCGCTGTGACATGGCCTCTTCCTCTCTTTAGGCACTGGCACCTCAGTCTTTAGGCACCGGCACCCCAGCATCCTGGCGCGCGAATCGCGGGACCGCATCATGCGCAAGGGATGATTTGTCTCAGATCAGCTCGAGCTGGCGGGCCCGGCGGACCGCCTCCCCGCGGTGGCCCGCCGCCAGCTTGCGGTAGATGCTCTTGAGGTGCGACTTGACCGTGTTGATGGAGATGTACATCTCGCTGGCAACCTCGGCGGTGTTCAGCATGCGCGACACATACCGCAGTACCTCCCGCTCGCGTTCGGTGAGTGGCTCGACGGTCAGGGGCGCGGCTCGTTCGGGGGTTCTCGGCGGTGCCGTGAGCTGATCGTGGCGTTGGTCCGGTGCGAACAGGCGGCGGTGGCTGCGGGCCAGTTCGGGGTCATGCCGCAGCACCGGCCCGATCCAGCCGCGTTCGATGACGAACGGCAGCCTGAGCTGCTCACGTTCCGCCAGTTGCAGTGCGGACACCAGTGACCGACGGCCCCGCGCGCTGTCGCCGCTGCCGTAGCTGACCTGCGCGTCGACCAGCCACGCTTGCAGGCGCACCCGCTCCGGCGCCTCGCCGTGAGCCGCCAGCGCGGGCACGAGCACGCGCCTGGCGCTCTCGCCGTCTCCGGCGGCCAGCCACGCCTGCGCCAGCGCGACCGCGGTCTCCGGCGAGGCATCGTGCCCGGCACGCCCGGCCGCGGCGAGCGCCGCCGGGGTGTCGCCGGCCGCGACCCACGCCCGCGACTCGACCAGGTTGAGTCGCTGGTCGAGCCAGGCCGGGACGGCCCACCCTGACCGTGCCCTGGCCACGAGCTGTGCTGCCGCCGCGCCCCGTCCCTCGGCCAGCGCTCCGCACGCGGCCAGCAGGCAGGCCACCGCGGCGATCAGCCTGTCCGGGCTGATGCCAAGGGCGGCGTCCAGCTGCTTGAGCCCGGCGCGCGCCTCGCGTAGCTCACCGCGTTCCAGGTGTACCCACGCGAGGGCGGCCAGCGCCGCCGGGCAGGCGTGCTGGGCATGCATGTGCTCGTCGGCCGCGTGGGCTGTCATCGTCCCGCCGGCCACCTTCGCGGCCCGCCGCAGCCTGCCGCGCAGCGCCTCCACCAGAGCCAGATGCCCACGGCATTCGGCTCGCTCATGCACTGTGTCCGGAGCGGTCGCGGCGGCCGCACCCGAATCGAGAACCCGGGCCGCATCGTCGAGATGGCCCGACCAGAGCTCAACGGCGCCGCGATCGCACAGCACACGCGCCCGGATCTGCCGATGCCGGGCGGTGCCCTCGGCCGACTCGCCCGCCAGCCTGCCCACCAGCGCCTCCGCGCGGGAAGCCGCCGCCGCGGCTCCCTCGAGGTCCCCGGTGCGCCGGGAGGCGGAGAGGCGGATCATCGCGGCGGCCAGCTGGCCCGCGGCCCCCTGATCGGCGGGACCACGCTCAAGGATGCTCTCCGCCGCAGCCAGCGTTGCGGCGGCGGACTCATACTGCCCCGCGGACACCGCGGACGCGGCGGAGACCAGGTACGGCTGAGGCTCGGTCCAGGCCTGGCCATGCGGCATGCCCCGGAACTCGCTGGCCAGGGACTGGCTGTCTCGTGGCTCGATGATCTCGCTGATCGCCAGCCCGTCGATGACCATGCTGGCGGCGAGCTGCCAGTCACCCGCCCGCGCGGCGTACCGCACCGCGTCGGCGAGGGGGCCGGTGCGCTGGTACCACCGCGCAGCCCGCCGGTAGAGCACGGGCATCCGGTCCGGATACTCGCGCCGCAGCTTGAGACGCAGCACATCAGCGAACAGGGTGTGGTAGCGGTACCACCCGCGGCCCAGCGACTGGACGAACGCGTTCGCGTGTGCCACGGCAGCCAGGATCACCGCCGCCCGCTCGTTACCGGTCAGCTCGCTCGCGGCTTCGGCGCTGACACGATCCAGGATGGACGCGCTCAGCAGAACGTCCCGGACCTCGGGCGGATGGGTATTGAGAACCTCCTCCACCAGATAGCCGGTCAGGGCGCTGTCCTCGGTGATCAGTTCTCTGATGAACTGATCGGGGTCGGGATGGGTGTCCATGGACATCGCGGCGAGGCGGATGCCGGCCGCCCAGCCCTCCGTTAGCCGCGTGAGGCACTCGAGCGAGTCCGCCGACGGCGTGCCCCCGTGCTGGGCCATGAGCAGGCCAGCCTCGGCGGTGCTGAAAGCGAGGTCGCCGGCCCGTATCTCGGTCAGCTCGCCGGCCAGCCGGTAGCGGTGGAGCGGCAGCATCGGGTCCGTCCGCGAGGAGATCACCACGCGCAGGCCGGGCCCCGCGTTCCGGAGCACGAAGTCAAGCTCGGTGAGCACCGGCGGCCCGGTCAGCACATGAAGATCATCGACGACCAGCGTCACCGGTGGATTCTGGGCGGCCAGCGCCGAGGCCAGACACGGCAGGAACACGTGGCCAGCCGCCCGCCCCCGCGGGGCGGCTGGCAAGTCCTTCGGCAAGGCAGCCCCGGACCGGCGCAGTGCCTCGACGACATAGGACCAGAAGACGCCCAGCTGGTCGTCGTAGTCGTCCAGCGACACCCACGCAACCGGCCGGGGTTCCGTCGCTGCCCACAGCGCCAGGGCCATCGTTTTGCCCGCGCCGGGAGGGCCGGTGACCACCGTCAGCGGGGACCGCCGCGTGCCCTCGGCGATCAGCTTGGTGACCCGCGCGCGGAGCACCGCCCAGGCCGGCACGCCCGGTGCCGTGATCTTGGATGCCAGGATCGGCACCCCGGCGGGGGCGGCCGGGTGCCCAGCGGGAGCGGCCGGGTGTCCGGTGGGGGTCGCCGCCTGCTCGGCAGCATGGGTCGCCATCGGGACCTCTCCGCTCTCTCCAGCCGGCGGGCCAGGTGGCCCCTTGCCAGTGGAGATCAGATGCGGGATGCGGCCGGGCCGTCGTACCCGGCCGCCAGGGGGCGCCTCGCCCCCATGACCACCCAATGCCAGCCGGCCCCGGCGGCGCATCATACGATTGGTATGAAACCGAACCTTTCGCTGCCGGGGCCGCGGTAAACCCCGGCGGAGTTTCTTTTGCCTGCTGTTCGCTTCTGGTTAACGGCGGGGTCAGAGGGCGTCGAGGCTCAGCTCGTGCACGCGGGCGACCGCCTCGCTGCGGGACGAGACCCCGAGCTTGCGGTAGACGGAGTAGGCCTGCGTCTTGACCGTGTGCGAGGAGACGAACAGCCGCTCGCCCATCTCCCGGAACGACAGGTGCGTGGACAGCAGCGGCAGGAGCCGCAACTCGGCCGCCGTGAGCGACGAGGCACCCACGGCGCCCGCCTGGATCGTGGCGAGCCTGGCCCGCAGCTCGTCGGCCTGCTCCGGGAGGACGCCGAGGTCCGGGCGTTGCTGGAGGATGTCGTGGGCTTGTGCCAGGACGGCGGCGGCGCCCCCGGTGTCCGCGAGAGTCAGGTATGAGCGCGCCATCTCGAGAAGTGCCTGGACCGACACGACGGGCAGCACGTAGGTCAGCAGGGGCCTCAGCCGGGAGGCGCGCCCCAGGAAGTACCGTGCCCGGGCGATATCCCCCTGGTGCAGCGCGGCCCGGGTCGCCCACGCGTAGACGAGGACACTCGTCCAGTAGTCCTCGAAACGCCCGGTTTCCACGATCGTGACCGCGCGCTGCGCGAGCGCCGTCACCTTGGACCACTCATTGCGATGGGCCGGCGCACCACACTGCTCGGCGAGGATGAGGGCGGCGAGGGGCAAGGAGCCGGCACTGGTCGCGACGTCGAATGCGTGGGCGAGGATCGGGTCGGCCCGGGCCGGGTCGCCCTCCAGCAGGTAGGAGATGCCCTCCGTGTAGAGCATCGTCGCGCGGTACGGGCTGGCCGGGCTCAGACCATCCCAGGCGGTCTGCGCGTCGTGCCGCATCGCCTTGACACCATCCCGGCACAAGATCGCGCGCAGGTACGCGAGCGTGCCCGCCATGGTGCTTCCGTCCGGGAGGATCCCCGTGGGGGACGCACGTTCCGCGGCGGCGGCCCAGCGCTCGGCCTCGCCCGGCCGGCCGAGAAGGGCAAAGATCAACGAGCCGTGGACGGCGATTGCTCCGTAGTACTCGGCCGAGGTTATATCCCTTAGCCACTCCATCCAGCGCAGCACCGTCTCGACCCGCCCACTGGCCCAGACCGGTTGCTGGAGTTCCAGGACGAGGCGGGCCAACCGGTCGTAGTCCCCCGCCGCGTTGGCATGCTCGATCGCAGCCTCCGGCAACGCGTTCGCCTCGAACCAGGCGGCCGCCCGGAAATGGAGGTCCTGAAGCAGATCGGGCTCCAGCCGCCGCAACTCCGCCCGCAGCAGGTCCCGCAGCAGGTGGTGGTAGCGGTACCACTCCCGTCGGCGGTCGAGCGGCACCACCAGCAGATTCCGGCTCTCCATCCGCTCGAGGATGCGCCCGGACCCCTTCCGGCCCAAGATCACATCGCAGAGTGGCCCGCACATGCGGTCCAGGACCGAGGTGCGGGTGAGGAACGACGCTTCCGCGTCCGAGACCCGGTCCAGGAGCTCCGAGCGCAGGTAGTCGCCCATGAAGACGTCGGCGCCGGTGAAGGTGGAGCCGACGTCGCTGTGGCGGGTACCGGCCTTCATGGCCAGCGCCGCGATATAGAGCCCGGCCGGCCATCCTTCGGTCCGCTGTAGGAGATCGTGGATGTTCGCCCCGCTGGCGTCGGCGCCCGCGCCCCTCAGCAGGTACGACGCCTCCATGGGCCCCATCGCCAGATCATCGGCGCCGAACTCCGCGATCCCGCCCTGGGCGCGCAGGCGTGCCGCCGGCAGAGGCACACCGGCGCGCGAGGCCAGCGCGATCCGCCATCCGGCCGGCATATGCAGGACGAACTCGGCGATCGCGAGAAGGCACTGTTTGCTGGTTACCGCCTCCGCGTGGTCGAGCACCACGGTGACCGGCAGGCGCATCGAGGCGACGGCAGACACGAACCGGGGGACCGCAGTGATACCGGCGCCTGAGGATGCCAGCGCCCAAAAGATGCCTGGGTCGACGGGTTCGATCCTGTCCAGCGCGATCGCGAGAGCGCTCAGCAGCACGACAGGGTCGTTGTCCCCGTCGTCGCAGGAGACCCAGGCCACGCGCGGGCCGATCCGCTCGGCCCACTGCGCCATGAGCGTTGTCTTGCCATAGCCGGGCGGGGCGACGACGGTGATGACCGGCGCCTGCGCGGCGGCCAGCCGGTCGATCAGGGCCGTCCGGGTGACGATCCCTGGACGGGCCGCCGGAGGCTGGAATTTCGATTCAGGCAGCTCGAAGCCGAGCTTTGGAGCGGCCCCGCCATTGCCGCCAGAGACCACAGAAGGCTCGTCGATGACCTCCGGCTTCACGCTCCCGAATGTTACTCCCTT
>DAITAE010000449.1:0-4174 GCA_036824445.1 Streptosporangiaceae bacterium
CACGATCGGTCGCGGGAGGCCATAGCCTGTTGGTGCGCCGGCCATGCGCCGCTACACTTCGGCAGTTGGCCAAATGAGAGCCAACTGACTGTAAGTGCTGGGTATACGCGCCCGCGGCGTCGGTCGCGCGGGTCGGCGCAGAAGATCAATGGGAAGGAACCCCCGGCAATGGTGAACGTGGAAGCCCTCGCGGCCGCCGCCCAGAGTTCAGGGGGCAACCCCTATCTGTTCCCGATCATCATCGTGGCGCTGTTCGCGCTGCTCTACTTCGTGATGATTCGGCCGCAGCGGAACCGGCAGCGCGCGGCGCAGCAAACTCAGAACCAGATCGTGCCAGGCCAGCGGGTCCGCACCACCGCGGGCATGTACGCGACCGTGGTCTCTCTCGAGGACGCCGATGTGGTGCTCGAGGTCGCTCCCGGTGTCAACGTCCGGTACATGCGGCGGGCGATCATGGACGTGGTCCCCGGCGACACCGGTGACATCGGCCCCAGCGACGCTGACATGGACGGGTCCGGGCCAGCCCCGGGCAAGAAGGGGAAGCCGGCCGATGCCACCGGCGCCAGCGAGGACGGGTCCGCCACCACGAGCTAGCCGCCGGCACGCCGTCGGCCCTTGGGCCGCACCGGCATGAGAATCGAAGGACAGGCGAGACGTGGCTCCCCCTAGCAGTAAATCCTCGCGGCCGGGCCGGGCGCTGGCCGTGCTGGCCGGCCTCATCGTGGTGCTGTTGCTGGCGATCGTCGGCGGCGATCTGGCCAGCCCGGGGAACTGGTCCCAGCATTTCAGGGTGCGCCTCGGCCTGGACCTCACCAGTGGCACCACCGTGGCGCTGCAGGCGGTCACGCCCCGCGGCGGCACGCCCACGGCGACCGAGATGCAGCAGGCCATCCAGATCATGAACAACCGGGTCAACGGGGCCGGAGTCACCGAGGCGCAGGTCGAGCAGCAGGGCAAAGACATCATCAACGTGTCCGTGCCGGGCCAGAGCGCGGAGAAGGTCGTCAACCTGGTCAGCCGGACCGCCGAGCTGCTGTTCCGCCAGGTGCTGCTGCAGGCCCCGAACAAGTCGAGCGCCGCGCCCAGTCCCAGCCCGTCACCGTCGGCATCGGCGAGTCCCTCGTCTTCGGCAAAGGCCAGCGCGTCGCCGTCCGCCAGCGCCAGCCCGTCGCCGTCGCCGACGTCGGGCACAACGACCTGGCAGCAGGCTACCGGCGACGCGGCTTTGGTCAGCGCTCCGGTAAAGGCCCTGTTCAACAAGCTCGACTGCTCCAACAAAGACTGGCGGAAGCTCGTCGGTTACGGCAACGGGCAGTACGACAACCCCAAGATCCAGATCGTGTCCTGCGACGCGGCCGGCAATAAATACGTGCTGGACAAGTCGAAGGTGCTGGGCACCATGATCACCTCGGCCGGAGCCCAGCCCAACCAGACCGGGAACGACTGGCTGGTCAACATCAACTTCAACGGGGCCGGCACGAAGGCGTTCGGCGACCTCACCACCATGATGTACGACAAGTACCACCAGAGCCCGCAGCCACCTGACCTGCTGGGCGTGGTGCTCGACGGGACGGTGGTGTCCGCTCCGTACATTCAGAGCCCGACCGTCGGCGGCAATTCCCAGATCAGCGGCAGCTTCAACCAGACGACCGCGACCGAACTGGCGAACCAGCTGTCCTACGGCAAGCTACCGCTGTCCTTCCGCCAGCAGTCGGTCCAGTCGATCTCACCCGAACTGGGCCGGGACCAGCTCACCGCTGGGCTCCTCGCAGGCGCCCTCGGCCTGCTCCTGGTCGTGTTCTACCTGCTGCTCTACTACCGGGGCCTGGCCGTGATCGCGGTATTCAGCCTGGTGATCTCGGCCCTGCTGACCTACCTATCGGTGGTGCTGCTCGGCAAGTACCAGGGCTTCGCGCTGTCCCTGGCCGGCATAGCGGGCCTGATCGTGGCGATCGGTATCACCGCCGACTCGTTCGTGGTGTACTTCGAACGGCTCCGCGATGAGGTACGGGAAGGGCGCTCGCTGCGGGCGGCGGTGGAACGTGGCTGGGGCCGCGCCCGGCGGACCATCCTGGTATCCGACACGGTGTCGTTCCTGGCCGCCGCGCTGCTGTACTACTTCGCGATCGGCGGCGTCCGGGGCTTCGCCTTCACGCTCGGCCTCACCACGCTCATCGACGTGGTGGTGGTGTTCACCTTCACCAAGCCGATGATGACGCTGCTGGCCAGGACGAAGTTCTACGGGCAGGGACACCCACTGTCCGGGCTGGATCCCAAGCGCCTCGGTGCCCGCGCGCCGTGGCGGGCCTCGCCCCGCCCCGCGGCCCGCGTCCCGGCCCGCACCAGTCCGGCGAAGGAGGCGTGATGTCCGCGCTCGGTGGCATCGGCGGCCGCCTGTACCGGGGCGAGGTCTCGTTCGACTTCGTGGGCCGCCAGCGGCTGTGGTACTCCATCTCGGGCCTGATCCTCGCGATCAGCGTGGTGGCGCTGCTGGTCTTCGGGCTCAACTTCAGCGTCGACTTCAAGGGCGGCTCCGTCTTCCAGTTCCCGGCCCGCAATGCGACCATCTCCGAGGTGCGCGCCGCGGTGAGCTCGGCGGGTGGCGGCAGCGACGCCATCGTGCAGCAGATCACGAACATCAAGACCGGTACCGCCAGCTGGAACGTGCGCACCCACCAGCTGAGCTCCGCAGAGCAGGCCAGCGTGGGGAACGCGATCGGCCGCACGTTCCACCTCTCGCCCGACCAGATCAGCACCCAGTTCGTCGGCAGCAGTTGGGGCAGCCAGATCTCCCAGAAGGCGCTTCAGGGCCTGATCGCGTTCCTGATCGTGATCGTCATCTACCTGTCGATCGCGTTCGAGTGGAAGATGGCCGCCGCCGCGCTGATCGCGCTCGCCCACGACATCGTCATCACGGTCGGGGTGTACGCGCTGCTCGGCTTCCAGGTCAGCCCCGCCTCGGTGATCGGCCTGCTGACCATCCTGGGTTACTCCCTCTACGACACGGTGGTGGTCTTCGACAAGGTCAGGGAGAACACCGCCGGGCTGCTCGGCTCGGCCCGCGCCACCTACAGCCAGGCAGCCAACCAGGCGCTCAACCAGACCCTGGTCCGGTCCATCAACACCTCGGTCATCGCGTTGCTGCCGGTGGCCGCGATCCTGTTCATCGGGGCGGGCCTGCTCGGCGCGGGTGAGCTGAAGGACCTGGCGCTGGTGCTGTTCGTCGGCATGCTGTCGGGTACCTACTCGTCCATCTGCATCGCCACTCCGGTCCTGGCCGACCTCAAGGAGCGGGAGCCGCAGTACCGGGCGCTCGCCAAGCGGGTAGCCCAGCGCGCGGCCAGCGGGCGCGTCACCAAGCGGGCAGCCGCCAGGGCAGGCGTCGGCGACACGTCCGCCGCGCTGGGCGGTGGCCTCGGCAACGGCGGGATCGGCGAGCCCCAGGACGACGTTGGCCCGGCCGCCGACGAGCCCGATGCCGCCCGGCCAACCGGGCGGGAGGGGCAGGGCGAGCCGGTCCCGGCGGGCCGTTCCAGCACGCGCGGCGGCAACCCCGGCGCCGCCCGGTCGGGCCCGCGACAGCAGCCCCGGCGGTCCAGCGCCGCGAAGCGGCGTCCCGGCGGCAAGAAGAAGCGGCGGTAGCCCCAGGCCATGGCTATGCCCGAGAAGGCAGCGGACGACGCCGCCCTGTCGGACCTGATCAAAACGAGGATCCGCGACGTCCCCGACTACCCCCAGCCGGGCGTCGTGTTCAAAGACATCACCCCGCTGCTGGCCGACGGCCAGGCGCTGGCCGCGGTGGTCGGCGCGCTGGCCGCGGGGCACGGGCCGGTGGACAAGGTGGCCGGCATCGAGGCCCGCGGTTTCATCCTCGCGGCCTCGGTTGCCTGCCAGCTCGGCTCGGGATTCGTGCCGGTCCGCAAGCAAGGGCGGCTGCCCGGGCCGACCTACGCGCGGAGCTACGAGCTGGAGTACGGGACCGCGACGATCGAGGTGCACCAGGACGCGTTCACACCGGGGGAGCGGGTGCTCATCGTCGACGACGTGCTGGCCACCGGCGGCACTGCCGAGGCGACCGCGGATCTGGTGCGCCGGGCGGGGGCGGAAGTCGCCGGGATCGCGGTCATCCTGGAACTGTCCTTCCTGGGCGGCAGGAGCCGGCTGCCGTCTGGGA
>DAITAE010000450.1:0-4173 GCA_036824445.1 Streptosporangiaceae bacterium
TGACCATGAGTTCGGCGTCCAGCGGGCTGCGCAGGGCGAGGAGTTCGCGCGCCGCATGCAGCATCTCCGCGAACAGCGCGTTGGGCGGCGGGACTGCGGCACGCGGCGGCCGTGGTCCCCGGTGGTGACCAGAGCGGCCCGCGCTTGCAGAGGGATTCCCGCGGTGGCCCTGCGAACTCACAAGGCACAGCTTCCCAGATCTGTACCACGGCGCGCACGTTCCGTGCGATCCATGGCCGATTTGTCACCTCGCGGCCCGAAGCGCTCCCCGGCCGCGAGCGTCCGGTAGAGCCGCGACCAGCGTGGCAACACGGGTCCCGGCCGCCGCGGTCCCGGTGCCGGCCGCCGCGATCCTGCCCGGCCGATCGCTGGTTGGAGCCCGACACGTCAGCCCGCGGGCGTTATCTGGCTTAGGATGTGGAGGGCTTGCCGCACGGCTACCGTGATGACTGTGGCGGCCGGCATGTGGTACGGAGGGTCGGTGCGGTGCCGCGCCGATGGTTCCCCGCTACCGCGTTGTTGACGCTAGCCTGCTTGTGTCCGCAGTGAGCAGGAAGGAGCCTTGGGATGGCGGGCTCACTCACGGGCCGGGTGCTTGCTTGATGAGCACAGAGACGTCCGTACCGCAGCCGCGCATGGCTGGCCTGGATGTCTCGGACTCTGCGCTGCTGGCGACACTCCTGCGCGAGGCGCCCATCGGCTTCGCGTTTTTCGGCACCGACCTGCGCTTCCGGCGGATCAATCGCAGCCTGGCCCGGTTGCACGGCCGTAACGGATCCGACCACCTCGGGCTGCTTCCATCGCAGATCTGGCCTGCTTCCCTCGCTTCCCGCGCCGAGGCCGCAATTCGCCACGTGCTGGCCGATGACCAGCCGCTTTTCGAGCCTGACCAGCGCATCGGCGGGCAGTTGGGCGGTGCCGACCGGGTGGTTGCCGAGCCCGAGGGGACCGCTGGCGCCGATTCCGTGACGGCGCCGCAGGCCCGGCACTGGGCATTCTCATGGTTTCCCTCGCACGACCCCGAAGGGGAGATCTCCGGGGTCGCCCTGATCGCCGTCGACGTCACCGAACGGCGCAACGCCGAGGAGGCGGTCCGCCGGAGCGAGGAGCGTTACCGCTCGCTGGTCCAGGCGGGCGCACAGGTCGTCTGGGTGGCCACGCCGAAGGGACAGATCGCGGAGGACTCGCCCGAGTGGCGGTGGATCACCGGCCAGAGCATGGAAGAGTACCTGGGGAGCGGCTGGCTCGATGCGGTGCATCCCGAGGACCGCGAGCGGGTCGAGCGGGACTGGGAGGAATGCGTCCAGGCCGGCAAGGTATTCGACAGCCGCTACCGGGTCCGCACCAAGTCCGGCTCGTACCGGCACTATGACGTGCGCGCCGTCCCGATCGAGCGGGACGGGAAGATCATCGAGTGGGTAGGCGCCAGCACGGACGTCACAGCCCAGCGCGAGGCCGAGGAGATGCGGGGCCGGCTGACCGAGCAGCTATCTGCCGCGGCGCTGCGCACGGCCCGGCTCCAGCAGGCCACCTCGATGCTGGCCGAGGCGCTCACCGTGGAGCAGGTGGTAGAGGTCATCACCGAGGTTGGCCGGTCAGCCATCGGCGCCGACCGGTCGGCGGTCGCGCTGCTGGACCCGGACCGGCTGCGGGTGCGCACCATCAACCCCACCGGCCTGCCCGAGGGCCCGGGGGCCCCGGCCGGTGACATCCCGCTGGACGTGCCCAGTGTGATCACCATGGCCATCAACACCCGCCGCCCACTGCTGGTGGAGAACCCCGACGGGCTGCGCAAGGCGTTCGAGGGCCTGGCGCAGGTCGAACTGTTCCTCACCCACACCGACGAGCGGGCCTGGGTCGGGATGCCGCTGCTCGCCGCCGGGTCGGCGCTGGGGGCGCTGCGGTTCTCCTTCACCAGGCCGCGGAAGATCACCGACGAGGAGAGGGTCTTCCTGGAGGCGCTGGCCGGCCAGTGCGCACTGGCGGTCGAGCGTGCCTCGATGTTCGAGCGCGAGCACACCACGGCCGAGACGCTTCAGCGCAGCCTGCTGCCGGACCGTCTGCCCAGCGTGCCGGGGATCATCCTGGAGGCGAGGTATCTGCCGGTAACCCGGAACATGGAGATCGGCGGGGACTGGTACGACGCCTTCCGGTTGCCTGACGGCCGTCTGGCGGTCGCGGCAGGGGACGTCATGGGCAAGGGGTTGTCCGCCGCCGCGGGAATGGGCCGGGTGCGCAACGCGCTGCGCGCTCTCGCTCTCACCGATCCACGGCCCACCGCCGTCCTGTCCGGGCTGGACCGCCTCTTCGCCGCCACCGAGTTCGACGAGCAGGTGACCACAGTGGCCTACCTGGTGTTCGACCCAGTGTCTGGCGAGGGCCTGGCGGGCAACGCAGGCCATCCGCCGCCCCTGCTCATGTCCCGCGACGCCCCGCCGCGGCTCGACCTGGGAGAGGCGGGCACGCCGCTGGGCTGGGCCAGCCCGCGCCAGCAGTACGTGTTCCGGCTGCCGCCCGGTAACACGGCCGTGCTTTACACCGATGGGCTAGTCGAGAACCGGCGCCGGGGACTGGACGCGGGGCTCGACGAACTGGTCGCGGTGGCCGCGCAGGTCTCGCCGGGCGTCTCGGACGATCCGGCCAGATTGCTCGGATTCCTGGTTGATCGCATGCTCACCGGTTATGAACAAGACGATGACGTGACGGTGCTGGTGCTGCACGTGCCGAGGCGCGACGGGGGAGCATCGGCTGGTGAGGGGGGCATAACGAACGCTGCGGGGAGAACGGACGGGGCATGACAGCATCAGTGTGGGCGGCACTGGGACTGACCCGGCCGGCACCTCCAAGTCCGCAGGCGGTTCGAGCCACCCGTCGACTCCGCCTAAGGTGGGTGGCGGAAGGAAGGTCAAGCGCGGCAGGGGTGGACTGCGGCGTTCGCCAGCATTCCCGGTCGATCCCGGCATCGGAGTGCATGCTGTAGGGTCCATTGCCCGCTCACGTACGCAGGAGAGGTGTCTGTGTCGCCTGCCAGGTCGGACAGTCAGGTGTTGTTCGCGGCTTGGCGGGCCGCCGTCCAGCGAAGGAAGGGGTGACCGCCGTGGCAAGCGCTGCAGGCTCCGCAGCGCGGAGGCAGCCCAGCGGCCAGGGCCGCCGGGCGTCGGCGCAGCAGGCTCCCGGGCGGTCCGGATCGGACGAAGTGTCCCGGTCACGGGTGGACGTCCCGGTCGCCTTGGTGGATACGAATCAAGCTGCCGACGCAGCCGCTGCCGGGTCGTCGCCAGCGCGTGGGAAGCGCGTCCGGTCGCGGGGTGGATCGGCTCCGGAAGCGGCGGGCGGCACACCGGGAGGGTCCGGCCGCAAGGGCCGGAAGGCGGCGTCCCGTGATGCGGGCGGCAGCGAGGCCAGCGAAGCCGACTCCGAGGGTACGGCGCGGGCGCTGCGGGAAGCTCCCGCTGTGAACTCCGGTGACCCCACGGACGGCAGCGGCGCGGACGGTGCGGCCGACCTGGATGCGGCCGACCTGGAGGACGAGGTGGGTCTGGAAGACGTAGCTGGTCCCGCGGACGTGGACATGGTGGAGCCGGATGAAGCCGAACTGGACGTCGAGGCCGCCCTGGAGGGGGTAGACCTTGACGACCTGGGTGACCTCGAGCCCGTCGACGAAGTAGCTGTGGATGTCGAAGCAGCTGCGGACGTCGATCTGGAGGACGACGAGGGCGCCGACACGGTCACCGAGGGCGCGCTTGCGGAGGCGGGGGCAACACCAGAGCTGACCGCGGCCGGCACGGAGCCCGTGCCGGTGCCCAGCGGCGATGCCGCGGCCGACCAGGCAGCCCGTCCCCGCCCGGGCGCCGCCGAGGGCGAGGAGGAGGCGTTCGTCTACGGCGATGATGACGACGACCTTCCCGCGGCGCAGGTCGCCTCGGCAGGAGCGACCGCCGATCCGGTCAAGGACTACCTCAAGCAGATCGGCAAGGTGCCGCTGCTCAACGCCGAACAGGAAGTCGAGCTCGCCAAGCGCATCGAGGCCGGGCTCTTCGCGGAGGAGAAGCTGGCCGAGCCTCCCGCCGGGCCCAACAATGAGCAGCAGTGGGACATGGAGTGGATCGCCGAGGACGGCCGCCGGGCCAAGAACCACCTGCTGGAGGCGAACCTGCGGCTGGTCGTCTCGCT
>DAITAE010000033.1:0-16193 GCA_036824445.1 Streptosporangiaceae bacterium
AACCGAACGGGCCACGGCGTCGATGTCCGATTCCAGCGGCGCGTCGAACTGCTTGTGGTAAGTGGCGTGATCGCCGACCACAGCCAGCAGCGGTGTGCGCGCACGCCGGGCGTTGTGCAGGTTGGCCAGGCCGTTAGCCAGGCCCGGTCCCAGGTGCAGCAGCACCGCCGCCGGCCGGCCCGTCATCCGCCCGTAGCCGTCCGCGGCCCCGGTCGCGGTTCCCTCGAACAGGCAAAGCACGCCGCGCACCCCCGGGACGGCATCCAGCGCGGCGACGACGTGCATCTCCGAGGTCCCTGGGTTGCTGAAGCACACATCGACGCCGCAGCCGGTCAGCGTGCCGACGAGGGCTTGCGCGCCGATCATGCCGTCCTCCCCAGGGTCGCAGGCCAGCACCGGATGGGCCCTGCAACCGGGCTGAGCGCTCAGTTGCGGCCGGCGCGGCTCTGGCGGCCGTCTTGATGAGATCTACCACGTCACCCACGTGACAGACCATCGCCACATGGCTGCCGGGGCTTCGGCAATGGCTGCGGAAGGCGGGGGCAGCGCTGCCCGGCAGACCTGGTGCCGGCCGCGGCCGGCCCGGCTGCGGGCCGCGTCTCACGCCAGGCCGTCGCCTCAGTGCGTGGGGATGTAGTACTCAAACGCCGCGGATTCGGTGTCCCGGCCGCACGTGCGCGCCATGAGGGTCGCGAACTTGCCGAGCCCGGCGGCGGGCGGAGGGACCCGGTTCCAGGTGATGACGACGGACCCGCCGGAGGCGCAGACGGTGCCCGGGCGGTTGGCCATCACGATGGCCACCTCCAGGGCCATGGCGAGCACGTCGGCGCGCAGCCCGTCGTCGGCCAGGTCGGCGCTGAGACCGATGCCCTTGCCGTCGGCGACGACGGCGGCTGGGCCGGGGTCATCGTGCGGGTAGTCACGGACCCGGATCCCCGTCTCCATGGCGAGGCTGTAGAGGCAGGCGAGGGGAGTAGGCCAGCCGAGGGCATTGCCGGGCGCACGCTCAGAGACGGACATGAGGCGTCGTTCCTGTCTGCAGGCTAGGTACTTGTCAGACGCGTGGTCGTCACGCCCGGTTCACACACGGGCCCGATCGCCCACAGCGGTGCCGGGCGTGCTCGCGCGGCAGACGCCCCGCCGTGCGCGCGCCGACGGCGGCACCGGGAAGCCCCGTGGTGGATCGGGTTCGGATTGCGGATCAACGGGAAAGCGGGCCAGTAGCGCACCGCGAGTCTCAGTGACACTGGGCAAGCCGGAGATTACTGTCGCAACCGGACTAGATGGCTGACGGGCCGAACGTGGTCCGCGCGTGGCACCGCAGCCTGGGGGCGGTGCGATTTGCCGGCAGCCAGGTGGAGGGGGCATGCCCAAGCCGGTCCGCGGTGGCCAGCGGTATATGCCGGGCCTGGACGGGCTGCGTGCACTGGCGGTGCTCGCGGTTGTCGCCTACCACCTGGGCTGGGGCTGGGCGCCCGGGGGCCTGCTCGGGGTCGGGGTCTTCTTCACGCTGAGCGGCTACCTCATCACCGACCTGCTGCTCGGCCAGTGGGAGGTGGCCGGCAGGCTGCAACTGGCGGATTTCTGGCTGCGCCGTGCCCGGCGGCTGCTGCCGGCCTTGTTCGTGATGCTGGCGGTGGTGGCCGCGTGGGTCACGCTGCTGGACCGCGACCAGCTGGTGGACATCCGCGGGGCGGTGGCCGCATCGGCTGCCTATGTGAACAACTGGTGGCTGATCGCCCAGCACAGCTCCTACTTTGCGCAGTTCGGCCCGCTATCACCGCTGGGCCACCTGTGGTCGCTGGCGGTGGAGGAGCAGTTCTACCTCGTCTGGCCCTGGCTGCTGTGGCTCGGCCTGCGCTGGCAACGTCGGCGGGACGCGGTTCCAAGAGGGCTGCTGGCCGCGACCGTGCTGCTGGCCGTTGGCTCGGCGGTGGCGATGGCGCTGTTCTACCATCCGGGCTATGACCCGACGCGGGTCTATGACGGCACCGACACGCGCGCCTTCGGCGTGCTGATCGGCGCGGCGCTGGCGTTCGTCTGGCCCAGCCGCCACCTGGGCAGCGACGTGAACGCCGCCGCGCGGGCGATCCTCGACGGGATCGGGGCCGCAGGGCTGGCCGTGATCGCCGTACTCATCTGGCGCACCAGCCAGTATTCCCCGTTCTTGTACCACGGTGGGATGGTCGTGCTATCGGTCGCCACGGCGCTGGTCGTGGCTGCCGCCGCCTCGCCCGTGACCAGGACCGGCCGCCTGCTCGGCGTCCGGCCGTTGCGGTGGATCGGCGTCCGGTCCTACGGCATCTACCTGTGGCATTTCCCGATCATCGTGCTGACGACCCCGGCCGGCGGCCGGGACAGCCTGGTCCGCGGGATGGCCCAGCTCGCCGCGGCCATCGGCGCCGCCGCGCTGTCCTGGCGGTTTGTCGAGGAGCCTGTCCGCCGCGGTGCCATCGGCCGGTGGTGGGCTCAGGTGCGTGCCACCGGCTGGCATCCGCGGGCTGCGGGGCGGCGAGCCAAGCTCACCGTAGCGGGGGCGGTCTCGGTGCTGGCGCTGGCCAGCTGCGGGCTGACCGGCGTGGTGCAGCCATCGCCCAGCCCGGTGGCTGCGGGCAGCCGGTCACCGTCCAACGGCGCGGCATCCGGGTCGTCATCGGGGAACACGGCTGCCAGCAGCCCGTCTCCGGCCCCCTCCGGGCCGGCCCGCACGGCGTGCCGGGCGGTGGTGCACATCGGCGACTCCACATCCGAGGGACTGATCTCGCCGCTGTACCTGCCCAAGCGACGGCAGCGGATCGGCGCGCAATACGCGCGCGTGGGCGTCACCAGATTCATTCCAGAGATCTCCGGCGCCCGCTCGATCGTCGAGACCTACCACAACCAGCCCAACGCGTATACGGTCGCCCAGCAGTTGAAACAGGAGGGGTACCAGGGCTGCTGGGTGCTGGCCCTGGGAACCAATGAGACAGCCGACGTCTACGTCGGCTCACCGGTGGGGCTGGCCGCCCGGATCCGGCAGATGATGTCGCTGATCGGCGGTCAGCCGGTCATGTGGGTCAACGTCAAATCGCTGCTCGCCACCGGTCCCTACTCCGAGACCAACATGCTTGCCTGGAACCGCGCGCTGATCAGGGCGTGCGCCCAGTATCCGAACCTGCGCGTCTACGACTGGGCATCGGTGGTCAAGAACAGCTGGTTCATCCCCGACGGCATCCACTTCACCTCCCGCGGGTACGCCGCCCGCGCCCGCCGGATAGCCCGCGCGCTCGCCGAGGCCTTCCCGGCAGACGGCGCGGCCGCCGGGACGCCGCCGTCCGGCCAGCCAGCCACGCCGGGCGCACGCGCCCCGGCCTGTCTTGTCCACTAGCGGCGGCGCGGCGAGTAGCAGCGCTTTAGTGGCCACGGCAGTGCCATCGCCGGCCCTGTTAGCGTGCCTGGTTGTCGGCGCGTGGGTAGACCTCGAGGTCGGTGGCCTTGGCGGTGAGCCACACCTGGCTGCCCGACGCCAGCGAAAGCTCCGCTACCGCCGCCGGTGTGACATCGACCAGGGCGGATGGCTTTCCTTCGAGGTCGAGCCGGACCCGGTCGGCCAGCATGGTGAGCCCGGTCACCGTCGCGGGCCAGGTGTTGCGGGCGCTGCTGGGCTGCGGGCGGTGGGTGCTGACCACGATGGCGGAGGGGCGCACCGCGACGAGCACGTCGCCGCGGGCGTGCGTGCTGGCGGTGACGAAGGTCCCGCCCGCGGTGAGTTCCACCTGTGCGCCGTCGGCCCGGCCGGCGTACAGGTTCAGGCCGACGAGCTTGGCGACATAGTCGGTGGCGGGCTGGCGGGCAACCTGCCCGGGGGTGCCCTCCTGCACGATGCGCCCGCCTTCGAGGACGACGATGCGGTCGGCCAGCACCAGCGCCTCGAGCGGGTCGTGGGTGACCAGCAGGCACGGCCCGGTGAAGTCCGCCAGGTGCTGCCTGAGCTCGGCCTCCACGTCCAGGCGGGTCCCGGCATCCAGCGCCGACAAGGGCTCGTCCAGCAGCAGCAGCGCCGGCTGCCCGGCCAGCGCGCGCGCCAGCGCCACCCGCTGCGCCTGCCCGCCGGACAGCTCGTCCGGCTTGCGGTCCGCGAGGTCAGCCAGCCCGAGCCTTTCCAGCCAGTGACGGGCAGCCGACCTGGCCGCCTGTCTGCTCAGGCCGCGGGCACGCGGGGAGAACGCCACGTTCTCGGCCACACTCAGGTGCGGGAAGAGCCGGTAGTTCTGGAACACGAAGCCGACCGGCCGGCCCGAGGCCTCGACAAAGGTTCCCTCCGCCGCGTCGTCCATGACCTGCCCCGCGAGCGTGATACGCCCGGCGGACACCGGCGTCAGCCCCGCCACCGCGCTGAGCAAAGTGGACTTCCCCGACCCGTTCGGCCCCAGCACACCCAGAACCTCACCGGGTGCCGCGGCCAGGCTGACCGTGAGCACGAAACCGCCGCGCTGGACCTCGGCATCGACGACCAGCCCACCGCCGTCCCAGTGCGTCATGGGCCCGTGCCGCGCCGCACCCACTGGTCGCGGAGAGAAACCAGCACGATCACCGAAACCAGCAGCAGCACCAGGCTGAGCGCGATCGCCGCGTCGGGGTCGGTCTCGAGCGCGTAGTACACGGCGATGGGCATCGTCTCCGTCTGCCCCGGGAAGCTGCCGGCGAAGGTGATCGTCGCCCCGAACTCGCCCAGCGCCCGCGCCCAGCACAGCACCGCGCCCGCCCCCAGGGAGGGAGCGACCAGCGGCAGGGTGACCCGCCGGAACACGGTCATCCGCCTCGCGCCCAGCGTGGCCGCAGCTTGCTCATAGCCCTGATCCGCGGATCGCAGCGCCCCCTCGACGGTGATGATCAGAAAAGGCATGGCGACGAAGGTCTCGGCCATGACGACGGCAATGGGGGTGAACGGGATGGTGAGCCCGAACAAAGAGTCCAGGTAGTGGCCGATGAACCCGGTCCGGCCGAACGCCAGCAGCAAGGCGACCCCGCCGACCACCGGCGGGAGCACCAGCGGCAGGGTCACCAGCGCACGGAGCAGCCGCTGCCCGGGGAAGCTGCTCCGGGCCAGGACCCACGCCAGCGGCACCCCGATGGCCAGGGAGATCGCCGTGCTCGCGGTCGCCGTCCACAGCGAGAGAACGAGGGCCTGCGTCGCATCGGACCCACTGAGGGCCGCCCCGATCCTGCCCCACGGTGCGCGGATCAGCAGCCCCGCCAGGGGCAGCACCAGGAAGCCCATTGCGATCAGCGCCGGCACCAGCAGCGGCACCGGCACTGATCGCGACGCACCGCCCCGCGTGGCCCTTTTGGCTCGCTGACGGGCTGTCAGGTGCGACGGCGCCGCGGAGTTGGCCACCGTGGCACCTCCTGATGTCAAATCAGGGCGACTCGAACCCTGCGGCCTTGAGCACCTGCTGGCCAGCGGGCGACAGCACGTAGTTCATAAAGGCCTGAGCGATGGACTTGTGCTTGCTGCTGTTGATGGTAGCGATCGGGTACAGCGTCGAGGCATTGTCGCTGGCTGGGATCGTCACACCGTTGACCTTGGAGCCGGCCGCCTGCACATCGGTCACGTACACCATGCCCGCATCGACGTTGCCCGTCTCGACCTGGGTCAGCACCGACTTCACGTCCGGCTGCAGCGTGACCGGCTTGACCGTGATCCCGGCATTCTTGAACACCTTCGCCGCCACGACACCGCACGGCACCTGCGGCTGGCACAGCGCCACCTTGACCGAATCATCCGCCAGATCCTTGACGGATTCGACGTTCCCGGGGTTGTCCGGGGGAGTGGCGACCTCCATGGTGTTCTTGGCGAAATTCTGGGGGCTGGCGGCGTCCCCGGCGCTCACCACGTCGTCCATGTTCCCCGGTGCCGCCGAGGCGAACACGTCGGCCGGTGCGCCGCTGGTGATCTGGGTGGCCAGGCCGGAACTCGGCCCGAAGCTGAACTTCACCGTGTCCCCTGGATGCGTGGCTTCGAACTGCTTGCCGAGCTGGGTGAAGCTCTCGGTCAGCGACGCCGCGGCGAAAACGGTGATCGCCCCCGTCGCGGGCGAGCTGCCCGCGCTCGGCGAGCTTGTACTGCTGGAACAGCCCGCTGCGGCGGCTGCCGCAAGGACGGCGGCGATAACGGCCAAACGGCGCATCGTCAACTCCTAGGTTGAATCTTGGTGGCGCAGATCAGCTGATCTTGGGGACCTCGACGGAGACGCTCGTGGTCTTCACGGCGGCGACCGCGGGCACTCCCGGTTCCAGGCCGAGCTCGTCGGCAGCCTCGCGGCTGAGCAGCGACACGAACCTGTGCCGCCCGGCCTGGATCTCCACCTGGGCCATCACCGTGTCGCGGACGACGCGGCTGACCAGGCCGGTGAACCGGTTCCGCATCGAATGCCCGACCACCGCCCTGCCCTCCCCGTGATCGCCGGACTCGGCCAGCTTCTGTGCAAGCTTGGCGAGCTCTACCCCGTCCACGGCCAGCCGCCCGGAGGCGTCGGTGGTCGTTTCGATCCGGCCCCCGTCGGCCCAGCGGCGCAAAGTGTCGTCACTCACCCCGACCAGGTCGGCCGCTTCCTTGATCCGAAATACCGGCACCAGCAGACTTTAACGCAGATACGGCTGAAGATCACCCATGGAGGCGTATCTGCGGTCATCATGGATCGTGATTAGTACTATTTATCACCTTTGTCTGCGTTGCTGCGCGGGCGGCCACCGCGAGCCAGCGCGCCACAGCCACCAGCCGGACAGGGCCGTTAGGTCCTGCCCGCGGGGGGTAGAGGTGCCACCGCTCACTTTGATCTCCAGTTCGTGGGCTGTAGAGACCGGGACGAGGGATCATGACCGTGGGGCGTTCCGGGCACCGCCCATGCCGGCCCAGAGGGGACAGCACATGCCCGGAGACGCCGAATCCGCGGCCGGGTGGGCGGCCTGCCATCATGATGATCACGTTGGGCCCAGCGCGGGGCCTCCGGGACCCAGCGCGACCAGGCTTCGGAGGTAATCGCATGGAACTGGCTCATGAGTTCACGGTGGACACACCCGTTGACCGGGCGTGGGCGGTGCTGACCGACGTCGAGCGGATCGCTCCCTGCATGCCAGGCGCCCAGCTGACCGGGGTGGACGGGGACACCTACCACGGGCTGGTCAAGGTGAGGGTGGGGCCGGTCACCGCCCAGTACAAGGGCACCGCGTCGTTCGTTGAGAAGGACGAGACCGCCCGTCGGCTGGTGCTGAAGGCCGCCGGGCGGGAAACCCGGGGCCAGGGGAACGCCTCGGCGACGGTCACCGCGGTCATGACCGAGCAGACGGGCGGGACCCGGGTCGCGGTCCACACGGATATGACCGTCAGCGGCAGGGTGGCCCAGTTCGGCCGGGGAGTCATGGCCGACATAACAGCCAAGCTGCTGCAGCAGTTCGTCGACAACCTAGAGGCCAGCGTTCTCACACCTGACGCGGAGGGGCGCTCGGGCTAGGGCGGGTCCAGTGGCTTGCCCGGTCCTCAGCTCACTGCTTTCCTCACGAGCGCGCCGATTCTCGCCTCGTCAGCGGCGGTCAACTCCGTCAGAGCGAAGGCGGTCGGCCACATGGTGCCCTCGTCGAGATTCGCCGCGTCGTTGAAGCCGAGCGTCGCGTACCTCGTGTTGAACTTCTGCGCGCTTTGGAAGAAGCAGACGACTTTGCCGTCCTTGGCATAGGCGGGCATCCCGTACCAGGTTCTCGGTGAGAGGGCTGGCGCGCTCGCTTTGATGACGGCATGGATCCGCTCGGCCATGGCGCGATCCGTCTCCCGCATCTCGGCGATCTTCGCGAGCACGTCGCTTTCCCCGTCCGCCTTGGCCGCGCGCGGGCCGCGGCGCGCGGTCGCCCTCTCCTCGCGGGCGCGCTCCTTCATCGCGGCCCGCTCCTCGTCGGTGAATGCCCCGGACGTCTTGTTTTTCGCGGTGGTGCTCTTGGCGGACTTCTGCGTGTCCTTCATTTGCAGGTTCCTCCCCTACGGGTCTTGATGGGGACGACACTCATGTTAGGGAGCCGCCGCGGCGGCGGCTTCTCCGCCACTGCTCGGTCGTTACCTGGGTAAACCCAGCGGGCGATGTCGGGGTGGCGGCCGACGGCCCGGCCGGCGCCCGCGCGGACCGGCAAGTGCGCCAGGTGGGAGCGGCCTCTTAACCCGGGTCGCCGAACCGGGCGGCGAGCGCGCGGAACGTTCCCGGCGCGGCACCGTGCAGCCAGGCGGGCAGCCGCATCCAGCGCGGCACGTAGCACACGTCGCGGTCGTGCTCCAGGCAGGACACGATCGCCCGGGCAACCCGTTCGGGAGGCTGAGGGCCCGGCCTCTTCCGGCCGTACGGGCGTCCGCGCCGGTCGAAGAACCCGGTGTCGATCACGCCCGGCACGACCACCGAGACCCGGACGTCGTGGCCGTTCAGCTCGTAGGCGAGGCTCTCGGCGAATGAGCCGAGGCCGGCCTTGGTGGCCGAGTAGACCGCCTCACCGCGCACGCCGGTGGCGGCTATGGAGGAGACGAAGACGACCCGCCCCCGGCCCCGCGCGATCATGCCGGGCGCCAGCAGCCTGGTCAGCTGCATCGGCGCGGTCAGGTTGACGGTCACGAGCTCGGCGATCTTCTCCGCGGCGATCTCCCCGATCGGCCCGGCCCAGCCCACTCCCGCGTTGTTGACCAGGATGTCGATCCCGGCTGTGGTCCCACCGACGCCGGGTACGGGCGGCAGCGTGGCCGCTGCCCGCTGGGCGGCGGCGGCGAGGTCGGCGGGCCCGCCGGGCGCGGCGAGATCACATGCCAGGGCGATGCCGCCGGTCTGGCTGGCGACGGCCCGCAGGCGTGCCGGGTCGCGCCCGGCGATCAGCAGCCGGGCCCCCGCCCCGGCGAGCGAACGGGCCGTCGCCGCGCCGATGCCGGACGACCCCCCGGTGACGAGTGCGATCGCGCCAGTGAGCCGCATGGCGCTTCACTTTCGCGCACCGGCCGCATCCCCGCAAGCCGTTACCGGCTAGCGTCCCTGACCGGGCCCGGGAGACGGTAAGGTCCTTGCCGCGGTGGGCTCACCCTGCTCGTGGGTGCCGGCCTCGGCCCAGCAGCGCACGATGTCGCGCATGGACAGCAGCCCTGTCACTTCGTTGCCCTCGACCACCACGAGGTGACGGAATCCCGCCCGGACCATGGTCGAGGCAGCTTGCTGCAGCGTCCAGTCGGGGGACGCGTACACGACGTCGAGCGTCCGGTGCGCGGCGGCCAGCTCGATGTTGGGGTCCTGCCCCGCGGCGAGTGAGTCGAGGATGTCGCGCTCGGTCAGGATGCCCACGCCAGAGTGTTCAGGGTCGATGACCACGGCTGCGCCGACACGGCGGGACGACATCAGTCGGGCAGCCTCACGCAGCGTATGTGCGGGCCCGATCGTGAGGACCAGGGTGGTCATACCGTCCCGTACCTTCATTGGGCATCACTCCTGGGGACGTTCGGCGGGGTGGGTCAGCAACTGCCTGCGCGCCGCCGGGCGCCCTTGGCGGCAGCACGCTTGTGCCTTTGTGACCTATACCAGCATCGGGGATGCCGGCCGCGAGGGCAAGGGCCCGTCAAATGCTCATCCTGAGACGGCCAGAAGGCCGAGCACCTCGTCGTGCAGCGGCCCATTCGTGGCCACGACGCTGCCACCCTCCGGGGTCGCCCGGCCGGACAGATCGGTGAACGTCCCGCCGGCTTCCTCCACGATCACCTGGAGCGCGGCGAGATCCCACAGTGATACCGCGGGCTCGGCGGAGATCTCCAGCGCCCCCTCGGCGACGAGAACGTGCGACCAGAAATCGCCGTAAGCCCGGCTGCGCCAGACCCGTCGGGTGAGGTCGAGGAAGCCGGGCAGCCTTCCCTGCTCTTCCCATCCCGACATGCTGGAATAGGAGAACGAAGCGTCCTCCAGCCTGGTGACCGCCGAGACACGGCAGCGGCTCGCCTTGGTGAGGCTCCGGCCGGTCCATGCACCCCCGTCCCTGGCGGCCCACCAGCGGCGGCCGAGCGCAGGCGCGGAGACCACGCCCACCATGACCTCGTGGCCATCCATCAGCCCGATCAGGGTGGCCCAGACCGGGACCCCGCGGACGAAGTTCTTGGTCGCGTCGATCGGGTCGATGACCCAACAGCGCGGGCCGGAGCCGACCCGGCCGAACTCCTCACCCAGCACGGCGTCCCGCGGCCGTGCCCGCCGCAGCACGTTGCGTAGCGACTCCTCGGCGGCGTGGTCGGCGTCGGTCACTGGCGTCAGGTCGGGTTTGGCCTCTACCCGCAGGTCGAGCGCGCGGAACCGGCGAGTGGTGATGTCGTCTGCCGCGTCGGCAAGGACGTGGGCGAAACGCAGGTCGTCGTTATAGCCCGCCATGGCGCGAAACGGTACCGCTTACCGGCCACCGGCGGCGACGAGGCACGGCCGGAAACGGCCCGCGGCGCCGGCCGGCGGGCTTACGCCTGGTCATCGCCGGCGGGGTCGCCGGTCTCCGGCGCCGCTGGCTCGGCGCCCTCGCGGCTGCGCAGCAGACGGCGCAGCGAGTCCAGGCGAGCCACCAGGCGCGGGTCGCTGCCCTGGTCCCGGACCCAGTCATCCAGAGCGCAGTCGGGCTCCAGATGGGTGCAGCCGGGCGGGCACGCGGCCACGCCGCCGGCCAGGTCGGCGAAGGCGCGCACGACCCGGTCCGGTGCCACGTGGCCCAGCCCGAAGCCGCGCAGCCCCGGCGTGTCGATGATCCACCCGCCACCGGGAAGCGGGAGCGCCACCACGGAGGACGAGGTGTGGCGCCCGCGGCCCGTCACCGGGCTGACCTCGCCCACCACCCGGTCCGCGTCCGGAATCAGGGCGTTGACCAGCGTGGACTTGCCGACCCCCGAGTGACCGACCAGCACGCTGATCCGGCCTGCGGCGTGCTCGCGCAGCGGCGCGAGCACCTGCCTGGTCAACGGCCGCCCGACCACCACGTACGGGATGCCCAGCGGGCCGTAGGCGGCCAGCAGCTGATCGGGCGGGGCCAGGTCGGCCTTGGTGAGGCACAGCAACGGAGCCAGCCCCGCGTCATAGGCGGCGACCAGGAAGCGGTCGATGAGCCGGGGCCGGGGCGGTGGGTCGGCGAGGGCGGTGACGATGATGAGCTGGCCGGCGTTGGCGACGATGACCCGCTCCACGGGGTCGGAGTCGTCGGCGGATCGCCGCAGCACGGTGGTTCTCGGCTCCACCCGGACCACCCGGGCCAGCGTGCCCGGAGCGCCGGAGACGTCGCCGGCCAGCGCGACCGTGTCACCGACCACCACCCCGCGGCGGCCCAGCTCGCGCGCACGCATGGCGGTGACCTTGCGGCTGTCGACCAGGATGCCGTACCTGCCCCGCTCGACGGCGGCCACGAATCCCTCGACCGCGCTCTCGTGCGCGGGCCGGCGCCGGGTACGGGGCCGGGAGCCGCGCCCCGGGCGCACCCGCACATCGTCCTCGTCGAGCCTGGCGTGGCTGGCCCGGCTGGTCAGGGCGCGCCTTCCAGGATCGCCGGCCACGCCCTGGTGAACTCCGGGAAGGTCTTGCCGACCGTGGCCGGGTTCTCGACCTCGATGCCGGGGACGGCCAGCCCGAGCACGGCCGCGGCCATCACCAGCCGGTGGTCGTCGTAGCTGGCGAACACCCCGCCGTGCAGCGGGCGGGGCCGGATCGCCAGGCCGTCCGGTCGTTCGGTGACGTCGCCGCCGAGCCCGTTGATCTCGGTCGCCAGCGCGGCCAGCCGGTCCGTCTCCTGCTGCCGGGTGTGCCCGATGCCGGCGAGCCGCGACGGCGAGTCGGCGAGCGCGGCGAGCGCGGCCAGCACGGACGTCATCTCGGGCACGTCGCCGAGGTCGGCGGTGATGCCGTGGACCGCGCCGGAGCCGGAGACGGCCAGCCCGCCGGGTGTGGTCTCGCACCGGCCGCCCATCCGGGTGAGGAGGTCCAGGATGTGGCCGGCCGGCTGGGTGGTCTGCCGCGGCCAGTCGCTGATGGTCACGGTGCCGCCGGTGACCAGCGCGGCGGCCAGGAACGGGGCGGCGTTGACGACGTCCGGCTCGACGCGCAGCGTTCCGAGCCGGATCGGCCCCGGATGAACCCGCCACGTGTCCACCACGTTCGCTCCGCCAGGCTCGTTATGCCGCATGCTGGCGGTCTCCACCTCGGCACCGGCGGCGCGCAGCATCTGGACGGTCATGGCGATGTGCGGGGCCGAGGGAACCCGGCCGCCGCGGTGGCGGATCTCCACGCCCTTGTCGAAGCGCGGGGCGGCGAGGAGCAGGCCGGAGACGAGCTGCGACGAGGCTGACGCGTCGAGGGTGACCGCACCCCCGGCCAGTGACCCGGTCCCGCGCACGGCGAACGGGACAGCGCCGCGGCCGCCGTCGTCGATGGCCGCGCCGAGCTCGCGCAGGGCCGCCAGGATGGGCGCGACGGGGCGCTCGGTGGCCCGGGCGTCCCCGTAGAACTCCGTCGTGATGGCAGCCAGGGCCGCGACCGGTGGCACGAAGCGCAGCACCGTGCCGGCGTTGCCCACGTCCACACGGGCGTCGTTCGCCGGCCGGCCGGGTGTCACCCGCCAGGTCCCCGGCGTGGCGCCGGTGTCGATGCCGGTGCCCAGAGCGGCCAGCGCCCCGGCCATCAGGAGCGTGTCCCTGGCACGCAGCGGGCGGGTGATGGCACTCGGCCCGTCGGCGAGCGCCGCGAGGACAAGCGCCCGGTTGGTCATGGATTTCGAACCCGGCAGCGTCACGCTCGCCCGCACCGGGCCGTCCGCGGCCGGCGCCCGCCAGCGCGGGCCATCCCGGCCCGGTGCCTGCTGCGGGTTCATGCTGCGAGCCTAGGCCATCTCACCTGGATCTCCAGCCCTTGACCGGGTACGCCGCCCGTGCGCCGCGGCGCCCGGACGGCGGGAAAATGCCGCTTCCGGCGGAGTGGATCGCCGCCAGCGGGGAACAGATACTCAACCGGGCAGGGCGGCCACGGAGCGGTGGCCGAGGTTTGGCATTCACATATCGTGGCAATGAAGGGCCCAATTCCCCGGTACCTCTCACCGCTCACACGTGACGACAGGGTGATGACATGTGCGGCCGGTACGCGTCAGCGCGCAAGCGCGAGGAACTCCTCGCCGAGTTCCGCATCGAGCGTGACCGCGTCAGCGAGTCGCTGGAGCCGGACTACAACGTCGCCCCGACCAAGCCGGTCTACGCGGTGCTCACCCGGGGCAGCCGAGGCAACGGGGACTCCGGCCCGCGGGACGTGGCGCGGGAGCTGCGGGTGGTGCGCTGGGGCCTGGTGCCGTCGTGGGCGAAGGACATCTCGATCGGGAGCCGCATGATCAACGCGCGGGCGGAGACGGTGGACTCCAAGCCCTCCTTCCGGCAGGCCTTCTCCCGGCGCCGGTGCCTGCTGCCCGCTGACGGCTTCTACGAGTGGCAGCAGGTGGCCGAGAACGGGAAGACGCGCAAGCAGCCGTACTTCATCCACCGCGCCGACGGCGGTGTGCTCGCGTTCGCCGGCCTCTATG
This sequence comes from Streptosporangiaceae bacterium, assembly GCA_036824445.1. Classification (GTDB taxonomy): domain Bacteria; phylum Actinomycetota; class Actinomycetes; order Streptosporangiales; family Streptosporangiaceae; genus UBA9676. Next base: position 13,573 of record DAITAE010000033.1, read on the forward strand.
AGATCTGGCGGGACCGGTCCTACCCCGACGACCATCCGCGCGCCTGGCTGTGGACGTCCACGATCATCACCACCCGGGCCGAGGACAGCGTCGGCAAGATCCACGACCGGATGCCGATGGTGATCGAGCCCGCGCGATGGACCGACTGGCTCGATCCCGGCAACTCCAACAAGACAGACCTGCTCGCCCTGCTGGCGCCTGCGATGTCCGGCGGGCTGGAGTCGTACCCGGTCTCGATGGCCGTCAACTCCGTGCGCAACAACGGTGCTGACCTGCTCGAGCCGCTGACCACCGAGCCCGCCGGTGACCGGCCATGACTGACGTGAACGACGGCACCGGGCACGGTGCGATCGGCCCGCCGGGCGGGCCGCCCAGGGCCATGGGGCTGCCACCCCGGAACCGGAATCCGGGCCGTCATCCCGCCGCAGCCCCGCTCACACTTTTCTGAGTCACCCCGCTGGCGAGAGGCCCTGAGAGCGCTGATCTGCTCGCCTCTTGCGGATCGAAGGAGGACCTGTGGACACTGTCACCGCGCGTAAGCGCCTCGAAGAAATGCGCGGCGAACTCGACAAGTCCATCATGGTGCTGCAAGGGGAACAGCCCGCGGAGCGAGGCGGGTCGGACTCCCCGCAAGATCCAGCGGACGCCGGGACCAACCTGTCGGAGAACGACCGGACGCAGGCGGTGCTCGCAGCCGCCAAGGTGCAGCTTCGCGCGGTACAGGATGCGCTGCAGCGGATCGAGCACGGCACCTACGGCACGTGCGCCGATTGCGGTTCAGCGATTCCCGAGGGGCGACTCGACGCCAGGCCCGAGGCCTCACGCTGCGTCAAATGCCAGGCCAAACGGGACCGCGGCCGTTAGCCCACGGCCGTCAGCCCCGCGGCGCCAGCCTGCGGCCGTTAGCCTGCGGCCGTCAGCCCCTCACCGCTAACCCTTTTGGCCGTCAGCGCGGGCGCCGCTGCGCAGGGCCAGGCTTGCGGGCGGCCGCCACCAGGCTGATTCCGAACGATTCGGCGGGCAAGAGCCCGCCCGCCCGGTCCTGCCCGGCGGCGAGCTCGGTCCGCACGAGGCGCGCGATCGCCGCCGGGTCCTGGCGCAGCACGCGGTCCACCATCGAGGGCGACAGCACAGTGCGGGGGCTCACCCAGCCGACTTCCAGGCCCGCCTCGGTCAGCAGCTCGGTGAACTGGCTCACGCCGAAGCAGCGGGTGATGGTGCCATCGGGCCAGGGGATGAGCACCACCTCGGCGTGGGAGAGATCGGTGAGGTGTGCCCAGCGGTGCTGCTCGGCGAGGATCGCCATCCCGAGCACGAGGGAGTCCACGGAGGCGAGCAGTTGCCCGCCCGGCCGGAGCACGCGCGCGATCTCCGCCGCGAGGTCCTCCGTCATCAGCTGCCGCGACAACGCGCCGTCCTCGGCGATGACGCCGTCGGCGCAGCCATCGCAGAGAAAGGCCAGGCTGGCGGGCTCGGCAGCTACCGGCACGATCGAGCCGGGCCTAGCCCTGGCCGCGCGTGCCCGGTGCGGCTCGGTTGCCCGGTGCGGTCCGGCCGCCCGGTGCGGTTCCGCCGTCCCGTGCGGCTCCGCCTCCGCTGGCGCGACAACCCGGATCACGGTGTGCCCGCGCCCCGCCGCCTGTGCCGATGCGCTGGCGTAGGGCCCGGAGATGTCGACCAGCAGCATCCTGGGATCCGGCAGCCACGCCGCGAGCTGCGCCTTGGCCACGGCCCGCTGGAAACGCCAGTAACCCGCGAGCGAGCCCGGCCCAAGGGCCGCCAGGGGGCTGGCCGCCGTTGCCGACAACTCCACTCCATCTGCCTCGGGCCACGCGGGCCACGACCGGCGCGATGCCGGAGTGCCGGAGGACGGAGCGTCACGGGGTGACTCCTCCCGCGCAAACCCTCACCCAGGGTCTTCCCCGTGACCGCCCCGCATTCACCTGACGGGCCCCGGCTGGCGTCGCGGCGGCCGCGCGGGGGATAACACCCGCGGAATGAAGCGGCGGGTGCCCATGTTGCACCGGGCGTGCTTGTAACCAGCTATCCGCCCCTGGACGACCTGCCCGTGGCGGCAGCTTTCGGTTCGGCCCGGGGGGGACATGCATCGTCCGGTCCATCCGGCTACCGTTGGCGCACGGGGACAAAAACATCCGAGGGGGTGGGTCCCGTACCTGAAACTCTCGAGCAGCGGAGCGAGCGGTTCGAGCAGGATGTGCTGCCATACCTGGATCAGCTCTACTCGGCCGCGATGCGGATGACCCGCAACGCGGCCGACGCCGAGGATCTGGTCCAGGAGACCTTTGCCAAGGCGTACGCGTCGTTCCACCAGTTCCAGCCGGGCACGAACCTGAAGGCCTGGCTGTTCCGGATCCTGACCAATACCTTCATCAACACCTACCGCAAGCGCCAGCGGGAGCCGCAGCGGGCCGGCGCGGAAGACGTCGAGGACTGGCAGCTGGCCAGGGCCGCCTCGCATACCTCGTCCGGGCTGAAGTCGGCCGAGGCCGAGGCCCTGGAGCGGCTGCCCGATTCAGACGTCAAGAGGGCGCTCCAGGAGCTGCCCGAAGAGTTCCGAATCGCCGTTTACCTGGCCGACGTGGAAGGTTTCGCGTACAAAG
>DAITAE010000451.1:0-4168 GCA_036824445.1 Streptosporangiaceae bacterium
GAGTTGCGGCGCATCCGGGTGGCCAGGTGGTCCATCTGGAACAGGTTCGCGAGCCGCTCCGCGTCCTGCTCGCCCTGCTCCAGGTCATCGATCAGGCGGATCTGGCGCTCCACCAGCGACTGGCTGCGGCGGGAGAGGTTCACGAACATGGCGTTGACGTTGCCGCGCAGCGCCGCCTCGTTGGAGGCCAGCCGCAGGGCCTCGCGGTGGACCTGATCGAACGCCCGCGCGACCTCACCGATCTCGTCGGAGGAATCAACGTCGATGGGCTCGACCTCCAGCGGAGCGGCAGCGCCTTCGGACTCGCTCATCCGCCGGACCGTCTCGGGCAGCCGCACCCCGGCCACCTCCAGTGCGCCCGCCCGCAGCCGGCGCAGCGGACGCACCATCGAACGGGCCACCACCACGGTGAACAGCAGGGCGAGCCCGAGAAGCAGCAGCACCGCGACCGCGACGACGAGGGCCGAAACGACGGCGGCGTTACGCAGCTGAACAGACCGGTCGATGACGCTGTTCACCAGGTTGCGCTCGACCGACCCCAGCTGGGTGTTGATCTCGTTCGTCATGGCGCCGTAGAAGTCGTCCGGCGTCGTCGTGTCGTTCTTCAGCGACGCGCCCATGGACAGCGCTTGCTGCTCCCACTGGTCCGCTAGGGCGACGAAGGACTTGGACATGCTGTCCTGAAACAGCTGGCGCTGGGCGTTGGTGGCCGCCAGGCTGAACGATGCGAGGTTGGCCGCCTGGTCCGACTTCGCGGTCTCCAGCGCGGTCCTGGAGCCCGCATCCAGTTCATGCTTGATCAGGGCCGCGGTGAGGATAGCCCGCTGCTGTGAGGCATCTTCCTTCATCCGCGACACCAGGCCGAGCACGCGCACCGTCTCCGACAGGGTCACGTCGCTGACGCCCTGCCCGGTGTTCTGCCCGAGCACCAGGAGATCGGTGACGATCCGGCTGTACTTCTGCACGATCGGGGCGGGCAGCTGGCTCTGGGTCGCCTCCAGCCGTAGGTTGGGCAGGTTTTGCAAGTCGGCGAGCGCGGCCGCCGCCTGCTGTTGGGCCTGCGGCGAGAGCGATCCTTCGATCTGCCCGAGACGCTGCGTCACCGTGGCCGCGGCCCCTTCGGTGTTGTTGCGCTGCGTGAACAGCACGCGCAGCCTGGCTGCCTGGTCGCCCTGAGGGCCCTGCGCGATGAAGTAAGCGGTCTGGTCGCGCTCATCCTGGAGTCGCTGGACCAGGGTGGTGATGTCCGAGTTGAGATCGGCCATCTGTTGCACCCGGTCATAGGCCAAGGCGCTCTGAACCGACGACGAGACACGGATGCCGCCGAGCGCGATGGCTGTCAGGGTCGGGATGGAGATCAGCAGGAGGAGGCGCGAGCGGACGCGCCAGTTCTTCAGCCCGTGCCGTGATGGCTGTCTGGCTGCCGGCGCCTGGGGCTGAGCCTCTCCATTCGAGCCCGGGTCACTGGCTCGGCCGTCCTGGCCGTTCCCGGGCCCCGGATCTGTCGCGGTCTGGCCGGGCAGGGGGCCGTCAGGCGCCAGCTCACCCTCAGCCACGTGGCTGCTGCCGTGGGTCTCATTGCTACGGGAGCGCACTGCGTGTGGACCTCTCACCTACGTGCCGTAACCCAGCCCGCAGGCCAGCGAGTGTTGCGGCAGAACCGACATGGCGCACCCCTTCCGGGTGACGATTCTGCGGGACGGCGCGGCTAGGGGCCAACCCTAACCGCTATCCGGCCAACAGATGGCAATTCCCGCATGACCAGCAAAATGCCGACGTAACGGACGTTTGCCCTACCTGCCACCCGTAGTAGGGTACTCTCTGGCGCCGGGGCATGTTCGGAACTGTCAGTAACCGTGCTGACCTTTGTACGCGGGCGATGATCGGGCTCGTGCCGACCGACGGCCGGACCACGGGGTCACCAGAATGCTGGCCGCTTGGCGCGTATTCGCGGCGGCGTCACAGCCCCGGTGCGGGCCTGCTGATGTTCTTCTTCATCATGATCCCCCCCGGGCAAGCCAGCTCCGAGTGCAGTACATGATCTTCCACTGAGGCAGATCCCAGCCTGGCGCGCGCCCCGTCGGAGCCGGCGCGCCCGCCGGAGCCGGCGGCGCCCGGTCGGAGGGCGTCTCGCCGCGTCCGCGCCCGGACGGCAGCGCTCCGTCAACCGATGTCCGCCAGGCCAAGGTCGCGGGCGATGATCATGCGCTGCACCTCCGAGGTGCCCTCACCGATCTCCAGCACCTTGGCGTCGCGGTAGAAGCGGGCCACGGGGTATTCGTTCATGAATCCGTAGCCACCAAAGATCTGGGTGGCATCGCGCGCGTTGTCCATGGCTGCGTTCGAGGCGGTCAGCTTGGCAACGGCTGCGTGCTTCTTCGCCGGCTCCCCCGCGACCAGCCTGGCGGCGGCGTCGTACCAGGCCAGCCGGGCGCAATGAACCCTTGCCTCCATGTCCGCCAGCTTGAACTGGATTCCCTGGTAATGGCCGAGCCGGTGGCCGAACGCCTCGCGCTCCGTCACCTGCCGCAGGCATTCCGACACGCAGCCCGCCGCCAGGCCGGTCGCCAGGGCCGCGATCGCCACCCTGCCCTCGTCCAGTATCCGCAGGAACTGGGCGTAGCCCCGGCCGCGCTCCCCGAGCAGGTGATCCGCGGGCACGCGGCAGGACGCGAAGGCCAGTTCCCTGGTGTCGGAGGCGCACCAGCCCACCTTGGAGTACTCGCGTCCCACGGTGAGGCCGGGCGTGCCCGCCGGAACGATGATGGCGGAGATCTCTGGCTTCTCTCCGGCCTCGCTGCGGCCCGCCCGGCCGCCGGTGATGGCGAGGACGGTCACCAGCGAGGTGATGGCGGTGCCGGCGTTGGTGATGAAGGCCTTGGATCCGTCGATGACCCATTCCTCACCCGCCTCCCCATCCCCCTTCACTAGCGCCGCCGTGGTGCGCATGCCGCCAGGGATGTCCGACCCCCCTCCGGGCTCGGTCAGCCCGAACGCAGCCAGCCGCTCCCCGGTGCACAGGTCGGGCAGCCAGCGACGCCGCTGTTCGTCAGTACCGAACCGGTAGATCGGCATGGCGCCCAGTGCCACCGCCGCCTCCAGCGTGATCGCCACCGAGGAGTCGACCCGGGCAAGCTCCTCCAGTGCGAGGCAGAGCGCGAAAATGTCGCCTCCCATGCCGCCGTACTCTTCCGGGAACGGCAGGCCGAACAGGCCAAGCTTGGCCATACGGGCCACGATCTCGTAGGGGAACTCACCCCGCTCGTAGTAGCCGCCGATCACCGGTGCCACCACATCGCGGGCGAACCCGGCGACGGTTGCCCTGAGTTCCTCGTGGTCGTCGTCAAGCCGGTAGCCGATCATGGCTGCCCCTTTGCAGGATCGCTGCTCGTGGACGCCGCCGACCCGCCCCCAGCTGGCGCCGCCGACCCGCGAGAAGCAGGCGTCGCCGACCGCAGGAAGCAGGTCCCGACGCTTGTGATGCTACTGGCCCAGCGGACAGCCCCCGCGGCGGCTGGGTGGCAGGCGGGGATCCTGCCAGACACACTCACCACATGCCCTAGTCTCGGAGAGGTACCTCTAGCCGCACTGCCGCCTCCGGAGGACGTCTTGGCGACCCTCACCTGCCCCGGCTGCGCCGCCGCGGTCCAGCAAGACGATCTCATCTGCTTCACATGCGGGGCAAACCTGCCCAGGCCGGAGGAGCCGGACGAGCCGACCACCCCGCCGACGGTGATGCAGGAGTCCCTTCGCCGCGACGGCGCCACCGCCTCGTCGCTGGCGCCGGCCGCCTGCCCACTGTGCGGAGCGGCCATCCCCGACCGGTCGATGCTGGCCTGCCCCGCCTGCCACAAGCCGCTGCCCCGGTCCTCGGGCCCGATCTCGCCGGTCGTCCTGCGGCTGTCATTCCCGACGGGCAACGTGGACGTGCCCGCCGGCACGTCGCTCGTGCTCGGCCGCGACCCGGGGGAATCCCTCGTCGCTGCGGCCTTTTTCCAGTACGAGAACGTCTCACGGCGTCATGCCACGGTGGCCGTCAGCGACGCCGGGGATGCGACGATCCGCGACGAGCAATCGACCAACGGCACCTTCATCAACGGGGACCGGGTGCTTCCCGGCACCGAGGCGCGCCTGCGCGACGGCGACCGGGTCAGGCTGGCTGCCGACG
>DAITAE010000452.1:0-2884 GCA_036824445.1 Streptosporangiaceae bacterium
TGTCCGGGCTGAACCATTTCACGGTTCCCTGAGCCATCTGCTGTCTCCTTCGAGGGACGAGCCGGGAATCCGCGCACCTTGCGCGAATCAGCTGCTGGCCGCTCGCCACCGAAGGAAAATCCACCAGCAAAGCGAAACGCCCACTGTCAAAACCGCGGGCGTCTTCAACGATCGCTGACTTCGACAACAACATTCATCTCAAGCACATTCACGGCCAGTCTATTCCCCCCGTCGGCGCAACTTCGCCCTGTCCGCAGCCTTACCGGGCGGGCAGGCCCCACCCGCCGGGCTCCCCAGACCAGGTCAGAGCAGGCCGGTGTTCATCAGTACCGGCCGGAGCCATCCGACCCGGCGGCGCCCGGCGGCGAACCCAACCCAGCGTGCGTGATCACCCATCGCGGCCAATCCTCAGAGCAGCCTTGGCGACGAACATATGGCGCCGCTCGTCGGCAATGTCGGCGGCGAACCGCTCCACCCGGGTCACCGGGTTTCACCGCAAGGACATGCGCGGCAAGATCGACCGCAGAGGCGACGTCCGCCTTAGTCAGCGGTTCGATCCGCACCGCAGCCTCAGGCACCCTACCGGCCGGCCCCGGCGGTCGTGGACGCGCATCGTGTCCCCCCGCTGCGCGGCCACGCTCGCTAGCCACAGTGCGCAGTGTACGGTGCAGGCACTCGGGGGAGGCGTGTCGCGGGGCCGCGGCCGACTGGGTGAAAATTTGTGCCCAGTTGCAATTCGGGCGGCCAGTGCGTACATCGCTGAACCGTGCGGGCCGGGACTGAACCGCAACCCGTCAGGTGCGGTGGCTGCGATTGGGTTAGCTGATGACCTTAACGTTCTCCGCCTGGGGTCCCTTTTGGCCCTGGGTGATGTCGAACTCGACCTGCTGCCCTTCGTTGAGGCTGCGGTAGCCGCCACCGGTGATCGCGCTGAAGTGCACGAACACATCTGGGCCACCTTCAACCTCGATAAAGCCGTAGCCCTTGTCGCCGTTGAACCACTTCACCGTGCCCTGCGCCATCTTGACCTTCTTAGTTTTGGATGCGGCGCCCGCCACGGGGACGGGGCCCAACGCCTAACGATTTGCCTGGGCCAGCCTCTCACGCAAAGCGCGGCGGGTGAACCTCCAGTCACCCACGGACCGGGCAACAGGGCAATCATGCCCGGCTGGGAGCTAGCGCGGCTCCTGTTTCCCTGTGGCCGAGGCCGGGCAGTCGCCTCCCCGCATGAGATGGCCCGCCCGTTAGCCGCCAGGCGTGCGGCTTCCCGGTAGGCGGGGCTAGTGCGTTAGTGAGGTGGCGGCTGTGGGGCTGGCCTCGGGTACCGCACATGAGGTGGACTGTCCCGCATGACGTCTTCCCTCGGCCGTCCTCATCCATGGCCCTTCCTGGTGGCCGGGGCACCTCTGGTTCCGGGTGACACTGGGGGCGGCGAGCATCGGCAACCTGTGAGGTCGCCGGGCCGGGCGCGAGCGGGAGGCTGACGTGACGGCCACAGATTCCACGGCGGAGCCGCCGGCGGCAGAAGCGTTCTACGACGCCCGGCGCGATGTCTATTACACCAAGCCCGCGTTGCGGGGCTGGCTGCACTTGCTGTGGTTCGAGGTGTCGCTGGTGTTCGGGACGCTGCTCGTGGCGTGGGCGCATGGAGCCACCCGGATCGCGGCCAGCGCGGTCTATGCGGCCAGCGTGTGTGGGATGTTCGGTGCCAGCGCGCTGTATCACTGCGGCAGCTGGAGTGCCACCTGGCGCCAGCGCCTGCAGCGGCTGGATCACGCGATGATCTTCTTCCTCATCGCCGGCACGGCGACCCCCGCCTTCCTGCTCGCCGTCGGCGGCACTCTGGGGCTGGTCTGCCTGATCATGATGTGGGCACTGACGGCCACCGCGGCCGCGGTCCGGATGACGCGGATGAGCACACCCGAGCTGATAGCCGGCGCGATGTTTGTCGGGCTGGGCTGGCTGGCTGGTCTTGCGCTGCCATGGGTGTGGGCCCACGCCGGCGTGGCGCCCGCACTGCTGATGCTCGCCGGTGGCCTGCTGTACACGGCCGGCGCCCTGTCATATCGCCGCCGTCGGCCCGACCCCATCCCATCAGTGTTCGGCTATCACGAGGTCTTCCACGCCTTCGTATGCACCGCCGCGACATGCCAGTTCGTCGCGATCGCGGTGTTCATCACCTGAGCCGCCGTGACGAACAGATCACCCACTTGCCGCACCCGCTCGGCTCCGCAAACGACGCTGCCGCCGTGCGTCGCGCGGTCCCAGGCCGAAGACCTGATGAACGGCTGCCATGCTGCGCTGACACCAGTACCAACCCAACGGCAACCCGAACCGGAGATCAAATTGGCCAGTCTTGGGAGATTGCCAGCTCAGACGGGTGCTCCGCTTCCGCGACGGCAAGCGCCTCGATCAACCTGATGATCCACCGGCTGCTGCTGCCCAACAGCTCGGCCTCATCCCAGCCCCGGCCACCACCGGCTGAACCACTCGCCACAGGCGACGAGGGCGACAACTTGGCCCGGGATAGCCACTCGCTGAGAACCGGACGACCTGCGCGCGGCGACCGACGCGGACAGTACGAGCCCTAACCGCGCCGAGACCACGATCTGGTTCCGGTGTCCGGGCTGGCAGTCACCTTGCATGATCGAATGCCTCACTCGCAGGCAAGGTAGGCGGTGTTCGTGGGACGAGACACTCGTCCCACGAAACAAGATCAACAAGTGACGTTTCCCAGGTGGGGCGCCTGGGGCTCGAACCCAGAACCCACGGATTAAAAGTCCGCTGCTCTACCATTGAGCTAACGCCCCAGCGCCGGCCTCGGAGGCGGCGCCGTCGGCGCCGCGCGTCGGGCGCCACGGCTGCAAAGCGTACCTACTCGCGC
>DAITAE010000452.1:2984-4162 GCA_036824445.1 Streptosporangiaceae bacterium
GTGCCCTCGTAGGTCAGCACGGACTCCAGGTTGTTCTCGTGCCGGATGACCGGGTATTCCAGCGTGATCCCGTTCGCGCCCAGGACGGTCCGGGCCTGTCGGGCGATCTCGATCGCGGTCCGGACGTTGGCCATCTTGCCCAGGCTGATCTGCTCCGGCGTGACCTTGCCGTCCTCCTTGAGACGGCCGAGGTGCAGCGCCAGGAGCCCCGCGCGGGTCAGGTCAGCCAGCATCCAGGCAAGTTTGGACTGTGTCAGCTGGAAGCCGCCGATCGGCTTGCCGAACTGCTCGCGGGTGCGCGCATACTCGACCGCCGCCTCCAGACAAGCCCGGGCGGCGCCGGTGACTCCCCACACGATTCCGAACCTGGCCTCGCTCAGGCACGACAGCGGCCCCTTCAGCCCGGTGACCCCGGGCAGCACCGCATCCTCGGGCAACTTGACCTGGTCGAAATGCAGTTCCGCCGTGACCGAGGCGCGCAGCGACATCTTCTTGTGGATGCTCCGAGCGGTGAAGCCACGGGCCCCGCGCGGCACGAGAAAGCCGCGGATCCCGTCGGGGGTCCCGGCCCACACGACGGCTATGTCGGCGATCGCCCCGTTCGTGATCCACATCTTGGTTCCCGACAGTACCCAGCCCTTATCGTTTGGCTTCGCGAAGGTTTTCATGCTTCCGGGATCGGAACCGTAATCCGGTTCGGTGAGGCCGAAGCATCCGATCGCGTCCCCGGCCGCCATCCGGGGCAGCCATTCCTCCTTCTGCGCGTCCGAGCCGTACCGCCAGATCGGGTACATGGCGAGCGAGCCCTGCACCGAGACCAGGCTGCGCAGCCCGGAGTCGGCCGCCTCCAGCTCGCGACAGGCGACGCCATAGGCGACCGAGCCCATGCCCGCGCAGCCGTAACCGGTCAGTTGCATGCCGAGCAGGCCCAGCTTGCCGAGTTCAGGCACCAGTTCGCGAGGGAGCGTGCCGGCCTCGAACCAGTCTGCGATGTTGGGCATGACGCGGTCGGCCGCGTAGCTGCGCACCGTGTCGCGGACCAGGCGCTCGTCGGACGTCAGTTGGTCGTCGAGCTTTAGCAAGTCAAGGTTGGCTGGCTGGGAGGCGGCGCGCGGCATCAAATGGGTCCTCTCTGCTCACTGCCCGGGCGGGCGGACCACTCTTCAGCGTATGCGGGC
>DAITAE010000453.1:0-4161 GCA_036824445.1 Streptosporangiaceae bacterium
GGATCGACAGCCCGAGGTTGGGCCGTGATCCCGCCTGCAGGAAGCCAGGCCCCAGAGAGCCGATCCCGGCCACGATGACGACGTAGACCAGCGTGATGAACGCGGCCAGCGAGCCGTAGACGATCGTCTTGCTGATGACGACGTCGATGTCGTACAGGCGGTACTTGAAGATCGCGATTCCTGCCGCTACCGGGATGAGCGGGCCCACCCCGAGCAGGCCGCCCAGCGGGTTGGCGAACACGAGCCCGCACACGACCAGTGCGGCCGCGGTGAGCAGGCTGGCGTAGGCGACCCACTTGATCTGATGCCGCACGTCCGGGGTCGTTCGCCGGTACCGCACGGCGAGGCCAGCCGCGGCCGCCAGGCACAGCGGTATGAAGGCCGTGTGCACGGCGTTGACTACCTGATCGGCCACGCCGTCCGGTACCAGCCGGACCGGGGAGACGCGGACGGCCGAGCTCTGGGCCCGCAGCGCCGCCGAAGACGTGGCGGCCATGAGGATCAAGAGCGCTTCCCCGGCCACGAAGAGCCAGGCGACCACCTGCCACCGCGGGGACGGCAGCCGCCCGTCGGGGAACACCAGGACCGCCAGCACGAACAGGAAGCCCAGCTCACCGAGGATTGCGCCAAGCCAGACGGCCCAGTCGGCCAGCGGAGGGGCGGCCGCTCCCGCCCTGGTCGCGTACGTGGCGTAGGCGTCGGTGGCGCCGCCGACCGCGAAGCCCAGCCCTTCCGCCAGGAACAGCCAGCCGATCGGGTTGGCCGGCCGGTGGCTGGCCACGATCGCCCCCACCGCCGCGAATGCCAATAGCAGGGGCATGAACGCGAACGCGTCCATGAGGTCGCCGGTGGCGACCTCAAAGACCGCGCTGACCGTCAGCGCCGCGATGGTCAGCGCCAGCAGGCCCCCGGCCAGCGACCGGGCGGTGCCGGCCGTCACCCAGCCACCTCGAGCACTGGGCTGGGCAGCCACCCGACGATCGTGGTACCTGCGCCGGGCGCGGACCGCACGTCGAGCGAGCCGCCGTGTGCGTGCAGCCGGTCCGCCATGCCCTGCAGGCCCGTCCCGTAACCGCGGGACTCTGGGTCGAAGCCCGCGCCGTCGTCGGTCACCTCGAACGTCAGGTCGTACCCGGAGTCGGCCAGCCGGACTTCGGCCCGGGTGGCGCCCGCGTACTTGGCGACGTTCTGGAGTGCCTCAAGGACACAGAAGTAGACCGCGGCCTCCAGGTCCTGCGGGTAGCGCTCGACACCCTCTGCGGCCACCGAGGTCGGCACGGGTGCCTTGCTGGCCTGCGCCTCCAGCGCGGCGACCAGGCCCTTGCTGGCCAGCAACGGCGGGTAGATGCCGCGGGCGAGGTCTCGCAGGTCCGCCACGGCGCCGGCCGCATCCTGGCAGAGCTCGGCCAGCATTTCCCGCTCACCTTCGGCGTCCGTGCCGATCATCGATTCCGTGATGCTGAGCTTGATGGCCAGCGCCACGAGCTGCTGCTGCGCGCCGTCGTGGATGTTGCGCTCGATCCGGCGCCGTTCCGCGTCCTGCGCCGCCACCAGGCGCAGCCGCGAGGCCCTGATCTCCTCCAGCCGGGCCAGCAGCTGGTCCCGCAGCCCGACGTTCTTGAGCACCAGGCCGACCTGGCCGGCCAGGTCGGCGAGCAGCCTGCCCTCGGTAGGCGTGAGGGCCTCTCCCGGCCGCTTCGACACCGACAGTGCCCCCAGGACCTCGCCCTCGTAGCGCACCGGCAGGATCCGGTCGGCGGCCAGATAGGCGGGCACGTCGGCGGTGGCCGGGGCCGGTGGCAGTGGCGGTGCGCCGGCCGGCCACGTGGCGCCGTCGTGGAACACCTCCCCGCTCTTCAGCCACACGTCCGCCCGGGTGGCCCCGGTACCCTCCGCCAGGATCCGGGCCATCCGCGGCAACAGGTCCTCGGCCGCGTAGGCTCCCGCCATCCGCCCGGCGAAGTCCGCGAGGACTTCGTAGGGAGTGGCCCGCCGGCCGTAAACCAGCCGGTTGGCCAGCCGCTGGACCCACGCCCGCACCGGCTGGAAAGCGATCGCCACCACCGCCGTGGCAGCGATCGACAGGGCCAGGCTCGGCCGCACGCCATGCTGCGCGAGCGACCCGATGCCCACCACGATCGCCACGTACACGCCGGTGATGAACACGGCCAGCGCCCCGTAGACGAGGGTCTTGTTGATGACGAGATCGATGTCGTACAGGTGGTACCGGAAGATGGCGATGCCGATCGCGATCGGCACCAGCGCTACCGAACCGGTAGTGACCGCGTTCTCCAGGTTGCTTGCCGCGCTACTGCCCGAACCCAGGATCTTCTCGATCGGCACGACGGCCAGTGTCGCCACAACAATGAGGCCGCCGGCGTACACGAGCCATTTCAGCTGCTCACGCTCGACCGCCCGGGCCCGCCGGTACCGGAACACCAGCGAAACGATGGCAGCCAGGCCGGCCACCGCGACCAGCACCAGGCCGGCTCTGGTCAGGATGTCGAAGATGCGCCCGGTCGGCCCGGCCACGCCGATGGGGCTGGGGGAGCCGCTGACGAAGGACACGGGGGCCAAGGTGTTACCGAGAGCCCACGCCGCAGCGCCGACGCCGGCGACCCACGCCACCGGCCGCCAGCGGCGCGAGGGCAGCGAACCGGTTGGGAAGAGCAGCAGGACGAAGACCGCGAACACGGCGGCGCCAAAGAACATCCAACCCAGCCAGTTTGCCCAGGCCCGTGCCCCGGGGAACCGCAGCAGCACCAGCCCGGTGGTGGCGATCGCATACGACAGGCCGCTGGCGAAGAGGAGCCACCCGATGGGGTTCGCCGGGCGCTTCCATACCAGCAGCGCACCGATGGTGGCGAAGGCCGCGATGAACGTCACGGCTGCAATGCCGGCCAGCGCGTTTCCTGTGTCGGCCCTCAGCGCCTGGGGCAGCGGGTGAACCTGGTTGTAGATCAAAGCAGTGCTGGTTGTCGCCAAGGTCAGCAGCCAGATGCTCAGCGCGCACCAGAAAGCAGCCCGCGGCGTCAGGGTGCGGCCGGCGGGTCGTGGCTCGCCTCCGTGGTCCGGCGTCATTTCTCACCTCTTACCAGTGATTATTTCGCCGGCGAGGTGCGGGCAGAAGGGTGCGAGCCGCTGTCTCGCCGAAGGCCACCACCAGGTCAGAGGGGATGCCAGTATCACCGGCCCGCCCAGGCCGGACCGAGTCCACGGGCCGGGCCGCACACCCAGTCCCGCGGCCGTTCGCCACGGCTGATTCCACGGCCGGTTCCACGGCCGGTCCGCATGGCCGGTCCCCACGGCCCGGTTCTGGCGGGAATCCCCCTAGGGCGGCGCCGGGTTATCCGGCGGTGCTGCCCGTGGCCGAGGGGCCCACGTTGGTGTCCAGCCAGGCGCTGAGCGGCCGGGTGGCCCGCAGGAAGCCGGTCACCCGGTCACCGGCGGCCGCGGTCTCCAGCCAGCTCTCCACCGGCCATTCCTTCCAGGCGACGATCCCCTTGTAGCGGAGCAGGCCGATCCGTGGGTGGTCGGCGGGGTAGCCGCGCGGCGCGGCCTTCAGCACGTCACGCCCGGTCACGCCGATCCCGGCGGATTCGACGGCGGCGATGACGTCCTCAAGCTCGCCGCCGGTGCGGTCGCCGGCCACCGCCTGGCGGTACCGGTCGAGCTGGTCGGGCGCCATGCCGTACATGCCGTTGCCGGCCGCGAGGCCCTGGGCGGAGAACTGGACATAGCCGCTGCCGACCATCGCGCCGATGTGCGTCTTGTAGGGGGTCTTGTCTTTGCTGAACCTGATGTCGCGGTACGGCCGGAAGACCTTCGTCTCGCCGAACTCCGGGGCCAGCTCCTCGACCAGCTCGGTCATCGGGCGCAGCACCTTCGCGTCGTAGATCTCCTTGTGCTTGGTCCAGTAGGTCTTCGTATTGTCGGCCGCCAGCCCCTCGTAGAACTCCAGAGCTTCTTCCGGCCACCCGCTGAATGACATCTCTCCAGGCCCTCCGCCGTGTGCGGCCGCCCGCGCCGCGCTGGGTCACACGCTAGTCCCGGCTCCGGACAGGCGCGGCCGGACCGGCCGGCTTGCCCGGCCCACCCGAACCTCCCGAACCTCCCGGACCTCCCGGACCTCCCGGACCTCCCGGACCTCCCGGACCTCCC
>DAITAE010000454.1:0-4152 GCA_036824445.1 Streptosporangiaceae bacterium
GACGGGGATCTCGACGACGACGGCACCTACAAGGCCATGTCCGATGAGATCGGACCGGGCCAGCGGATCCTGTACTACCTGGAGGTGCCGCCGGTCCTGTTCGGGCGGATCGCCCACGGCATCGCCGCCGCCGGCCGGGCCCGCGGCGCCCGGGTGATGGTGGAGAAGCCGTTCGGCACCGACCTGGCCTCCTCCCGGCAGCTCAACGACACCATGCACCAGTACTTCGGTGAAGAGGCTATCTTCCGGGTCGATGACTGGCTGGCGTTTGATCCCGTGGAGAACGTGCTGTTCGTCCGGTTCGCCAACTCGATCATCGAGCCGCTGCTCAACCGGACCTACGTGGAGAGCATCCAGATCACGATGGCGGAGGCGTTCGACGTGTCCGACCGGGGCTCGTTCTACGACCGGACCGGCGCCATCCGGGACGTGGTGCAGAACCACATGCTGCAGGTGCTGGCCACGGTGATGGCCGACCCGCCGGAAGGGGAGCGCCTGACCAAGTGGCGGGACGCCAAGGCGCGGCTGGTGGCCTCGCTCACCCCGCTGACCGCTGAGCGCACCGTCCGCGGCCAGTACGAGGGCTACCACGACGTGAAAGGCGTCGCCCGGGATTCCACGGTGGAGACGTTCGTCGCCATCCGGCTGGAGTCCGACTCGTGGCGGTGGGCGGGCGTGCCCATCGTGATCCGGGCGGGCAAGTGCATGCCGGTCACCGCCACCGAGGTCGCGGTCCGGTTCAAGCACCCGCCCCGCGACATCTTCGGCCTCGCCCCGCTGCCGCATAATAACGAGCTCCGGTTCCGGCTCTGGCCGGAGACCGCGGTCACCCTCACGCTCGCGGGCAAGAAGCCGGGCGTCGGCTGGGAGCCGCAGACGGAGGAGCTGACGTTCGCCCAAGAGCCCGGGAGTGACCAGCGTCCCTATGACCGGCTGATCGGCGCCGCGCTGGAGGGGGAGCGCTGGCTGTTCGCCATGCAGGACACCGTCGAGGCCGCCTGGGAGATCGTGGAACCGGTGCTCGGCGACGCCGTGCCGGTCCACCCCTACGCCAGGGGCAGCTGGGGTCCCAAGGAGGCGGACCGGCTGCTGCCCGACCGGGACACCTGGCACAACCCGGCGGGCTGACCAACCCGCAGACCATACAGAACGAAAAGATCGGGGCGAGTCATGGCCGCAACATCCGGCTCCCGGGTGGTAATCGTCGGCGGCGGGTTCGCCGGCTTGTTCGCGGCCCGGAGGCTTGGGCGGGCACCGGTCCGGGTGACTCTCATCGACCGGGCCGAGCATCATCTGTTCCAGCCGCTGCTCTACCAGTGCGCGACCGGCATCCTGTCGGAGGGGAAGATCGCCTCCCCGCTGCGGGCGCTGCTGGCCAAGCACCACAACGTCGAGTTCCAGCTGGCCGAGGTGACCGGCATCGACGCGGCCGCCCAGAAGCTGACGGCGCGCCGCCCGCTGGGCGAGGAGATCGAGTTCGGCTACGACTACCTGATCCTGGCGGCCGGGGTCCGGCAGTCCTATTTCGGGCATGACGAGTACGCCGCGTTCGCGCCCGGGATGAAGTCGATCGAGGACGCGATGCGGATCCGGCGGCGGGTGTTCGGCGCGTTCGAGCTGGCCGAGTCCGCCACCGACCCGGCCGAGCGGAAGCGCTGGCTGACCTTTGCCCTGGTGGGGGCGGGGCCGACCGGCGTCGAACTAGCCGGGCAGATCAGGGAGGTGGCCACCAAGACACTGGCTAAGGAGTACCGGCACATCAAGCCCGCCGACGCCCGGGTCATGCTGTTCGACGGCGGCAGTGCCCCGCTCGCCTCGTTCGGCCCGAAGCTGTCCACGCTAGCCGCCCGCGACCTGGGCAAACTCGGTGTCGAGCTGCACATGGGCTCGATCGTCACTGAAGCCGACCTGCACAGCATCTGCGTCAAGGACCACGACGGCAACGTCACCAGGCATGAGGTGGGCACCATCTTGTGGACCGCTGGTGTCGCCGCACCGCCGCTGGCCGAGGCCGTGGCCAAGGCCACCGGGGCCGAGCAGGACCGGGCAGGCCGCCTGGTCTGCGGCAAGGATCTGTCCCTCCCCGGGCATCCCGAGATCCTGGTGACCGGGGATGTGATGTGCCTGGACAAGCTGCCCGGGGTCGCCGAGGTCGCGATGCAGTCGGGGCTGTATGCGGGCAACAAGATCCGCCACGAGGCCGAGGGCAAGACCTATGACAAGCCCTTCCGCTACCGCGACCTGGGCTCGGCCGCCTACATCTCGCGCGGGCGCGCGGTCGTCTCCGCCTTCGGGCTGAACTTCGGCGGCTTCCTCGGCTGGTGGGTCTGGCTGTTTATCCACATCGGGTTCCTCACCGGCTACCGCAACCGCCTCGGGGCGATTCTGGGCTGGTGGTTCGCCTTCACCCGCGACTTGCGCCGCGAGCGGACGTTCACCATCGATGACATGCCGGCGCCGTCCGGCGCGTACGGCGACCCGGGTGCGCCGGGCCATCCCGCGCGCCCCGACCTGTGACGGCACTCGGCCGGGATGTAGCCCGCGCGGGATAATCCGTTCTGTATGGTCCTGCAGGAGGCGCGATATGGTCCTGCAGGAGGCGCGATGCCGGTCCAGGCCATCCCGCTGGCGCTGATCGCGAGCCTGTACCCGCTCGGCCTGGCGGCGATCCTGCTGCTCGCCGAGGCGATAAGGCCGCGCCCCAAGGTGGGTGTGTTCCTGATCGGTGCCCTCGTGGTCACCCTGGCCGTCGGCTTTATGGTCGTCTTCGCCTTCCACGGCGCCGGGGTCGGCCAGAGTAGCCAGCAGTCGGGCCAGTACGGGGTGCGGCTGGTGATCGGCCTGCTGTTCCTGGCGGCGGCCGTCTTCCTGGCCCGGCGGCCACCCAAGCCGAGCGGCGGCCCGTCCCGGGTATCGCGGGCCGTCAGCCAGGGCGGGCTGTTCGCGATCTTCGTGGTCGGCATTGCGCTCTATCTGCCGTCGCCGGCCTACCTGTCGGCGCTCCAGGTGGTCGGGACCACCAAGATGAGCACTGCGGCGACGGTGCTCTGGGTGATCATCGTGGTCGCCCTGGTCCTGATCACAGTCGAGGTGCCGGTGCTGCTGTTCCTGCTGGCGCCGGACTGGACGGTGCCCAAGCTGCAGGCCGTGAACGGCTGGCTGGACCGGAACGGGCGTACGCTGCTGGTGGCGGTGGTGGGGCTGATAGGGCTGTGGGAGTTCATCGACGGCCTCGTCGGACTGCTGTAGCCCTTGGCTGCGCCGGCCGGGGCGGGGCAGGCCTGCCCGGCCGGGGTGCCTACCCGCGCCGGATGATGACAGGCGGCGTGCGGAACCCGCAGGCTGATGAGATGACCGGCACTCAGGACACGGGCACCGGCCCGGCCATGCCCCCACCGGAGCGGATGACCGAAGCCGAGTTCCGCTCGCTGTACGAGCGGCTGCGCGGGCAGGTGCCATGGGGACCCGATGACCGGCGCGGGGCACTCAACTACATCACGCCCGCCGCGGTGCTCGCCGCCTCCGGTGAGGTCAGGCTCGGCCGCACCGCGTCACTCGAGGCGCCGGTGGAGGACCGGGCCAGCGCCGACAATCCCGATCCAGCCCAACACCGGATGGTCCAGGCCCCCAGTGCCACCGACGCCGGCCTGGCGTTCGCGGCCGACCGGATATCCATGAACGTGCACGGCAACGCCGACAGCCACATCGACGCGCTGTGCCACGTCAGCTTCGACGGGGCGCTCTACAACGGCGTGTCGGCCGACGCCGTCACCGGGGAGGGGGCCACCGAGCTGTCCATCGCCATCGCGGCCGGCGGCATCGTGGGCCGTGGTGTCCTGCTCGACGTGCCACGATCTCGCGGCGTGGCCTGGCTGGAGCCCGGCGACCAGGTGACCGTGGACGATCTCCTCGCGGCCGAGCGGGACCAGAAGGTCCAGATCGGCCAGGGTGACATCGTCTTCGTCCGGGTGGGCCACCGGCTGCGCCGGAAGGAGCGCGGCGCATGGGATGCCGCCGCCGCCCGGGCCGGGCTGCACCCGGGCGTGCTGCCGCTGCTGGCACAGCGGCAGGTCGCCGTGCTCGGCAGCGACGGGAACAACGACACCGCGCCCAGCGTCGCCGACGGCATCGACTTCCCCGTGCATGTGCTGG
>DAITAE010000455.1:0-4150 GCA_036824445.1 Streptosporangiaceae bacterium
TCGTGCGGTAGATGCGGTACGCGGAGTTGACCGGCTCGAGCACGAAGCCGTTGCCCTGGCACAGTCCCTGGTCCGGTGGCTCGAACTTGGCCTCGAAGTTGGTGAACTGGCTGTCCCGGCTGCTGACGCCGTTGAAGTTGACGACGGGCCGTCGCGTTGCCGTGGCCGCCGTGGCGGCCGCGGCCGCCGCCGCCGAGGCACGGGGCACCGCCTCCGTCGCCTTGTAGTGGCCGGACGGCAGCCGACGGACCCCCATGTGGGCCACTCGCGTCGCAGGCGCCTTGGCGGCAGCCGGCGCAGTCCCGGTCACCGGCCGGGCCAGCCCTGGTGTGCCGTGGTAGGTATGCACCGCGGGCGGCGTGCTTGCCCGCGGTGTGGATGGTTGCGCAACCGCGGGCGCAAGCCCCGTTGCGATCGTTGCCAGGCTCGCGGCCGCAGCCACGCCCAGCCAGCCCATGCGAGTCAGGTTCACCTGATCCCCCTTCGACGAAGGTCGTTCCCCAAGCCTGTCCCAACCCGGCATTCTGCACCCTGCACCAGGGACATGTACACCCTCGCTTTCCGGTGGCACGGCTCAGTTGGGTCGCCCGTTTTGGCGGAGAGCACCGATGACGTGGTTAGGCTATCTTTCTGCTCTCCTGGCGGTGGTTGTTTTCGAATTCGGCGCGCAGGCGCAACCGGGAGCATCGCGCAGCCGGATGCCGTTGCTCCGGCGTGTGCGGCGCCATTCACCCGGCGTGACGGCCGCCCTCCCAGGACTGACCGGCACGTCGGGCCCACCATCCCGCACACGCCGTGTAGTCGGCAGGCCGACTGTCCCGGCCCGGACACGCCCCACTGGCCAGGGGAGGGTCATGAAGCTAACGGCCATTACCGCAACCCTGCTGCCTTCGCATTCGCGCCCGTAAGCGCGCGGCCGGGCACTAATTGCCCGGCGACACGGGCCGTCACGGTCATTACCAAATCTTTACTCATGCGGCACAGTTGCGGTTGCCCGCCCGCCCGGCCACAAGGAGTCCGAAAAGAGGACAACGCGGATCGGCGTCAACATGCCGCAGGCGGAAGGGAAGCTCCGCACCTCACTTTGACCGGGGCCGTCGTTTGCTGGCCTGAAATGCCGGGCCGGGCCCGGTCAGCCCGGCTCCGCCGTGTCCGGCCCCGCCGTTTCGCCGCCGCCTGGCGCGGCGCCGGCCGCCAGCCGCGCATCGGCGATGCGGTCCGCCTGCCGCTGGGTGGCGGCGTGGCCACAGACCGCGGTCAGGAACGGCTCCCTGCTGAGGGCGTACACGGTTGCGGCGGTGTGCGCGGTCACGGTCGCCGTGCGGGGGATGGTGCGCAGCAGGGCGATCTCCCCCACTCCGTCGCCGCGCCCGCACCGGCGCAGGAAGCGCCCGTCCTGCACGACGTCGAGCTGCCCCGCGGCGATCGCGTAGTAGGCATCCCCCGGGTCGCCCTGCCGGATCAGCACGGTGCCGGCCGGCGCGTGGACCGGCGCGAGGGCCGCCGCAAGGCCTTCGATCGCGGGTGCCGGCAGTTCGGCGAACAGCGGCAGCGAGCGCAGCAGCGCGATCTCCACGACGGGCACGCGTGCCCCCGCGTCCAAGCCGAACAGCTCGCGCCCCCCGGCCACGGCGGCCAGCGGCAGCACGGCAGCGACCCCGAGCAGCGCGAGCCGACTGCCCCCCAGGTACACCAGCAGCGGCACGAGCAGCGCGCCCACCGCGAGCCCAGCCATCGTGAGCCCTTCCAGGACGCCGAAGACCCTGCCCAGCAGCCGGGCCGGAACCGAGCGCTGCAGCAGGGTGCGGCTGGCGACGTCCAGCAGAGCCCGGCTGGCCCCGGCGACCGTCAGCAGGGCCACGGTGCCGGCCAGGCCGAGCCCGAACCCGAGCGCCGCCAGCGCGCCGCTGAGCACGAGCGCCGCGACCAGGATCGGCCCGCCCAGGCGGCGGCCCACCAGCATCGCGCTCACCGTGGCGGCCAGCAACGCGCCGACGCCGTAGGCGAGGTTGAGGTAACCGGCCCACGCCTGCGAGCGGCCAAGCACGTTGATGGCCAGGATGACGAACAGCAGGTCCAGCGCGCCGACCACGGCCGCCTCCGCGGTCAGCAGCGCGAGCATCAGCCGGAGCCGCGGCCGGCGGACCGTCAGCAGCAGGCACTCGGCAACGTCGGCCAGTACCGCCGGGACACGCTCCCCCGGGGACCGCTCCCCCGGCGAGGCGAGCGCCGGCACCCGGAGCCAGGCGACCAGCAACGCGGCGACCACGCCGAGGCCGGCGCATACCGCGAACACCGCCGCGACGCCGCCGAGCGAGATCACGACCCCGGTCAGCAACCCGGCCATGGCGATCCCGGCGGCCTCCAGCCAGCTCGCGGCAACGTTGGCCGCCGTCAGCTGATCGGGGGTGGCGGCAACCGAGGGGATGAGCGTCGACTGCGCCGGGCGGGTGGTGGTCACCGCGGTGGAGGCAACGACCGCGGCCGCGTAGGCAGCCAGCGGCGCGCCCGCGATGACAGCCGCGGCGGTCGCGGCCATCGCAGCGGCTTGCACCACGTAACCTCCGGCGAGCAGAACCACGGGTGATCGCCGGTCCGCGACGGCCGCCGCCACCGGCGCCAGGACCGCCGCCGGCACCAGCTGCGCCAGCGCCACCAGCCCGGCGATCGTGGCGCCACCACGGCTGTAGGCGTAGACCAGCATCGCAATCCACACCGAGTACTCGGTCAGGATGAACAGCGTGTACCCGCCCAGCACGCGCAGCAGCGCCGTGTTGGCCGCCAGCGAGCGGAAGGCGCGCAGGCGGCGGGCGCCGGAATCGCCACCCACCAGTTCCCCTTCCCCTACCGGACTGGTTACCCCCGCTAGCATGGCGTGATGCCACGTCAGGTGCGGCCGGTGGTCGTGGTCGGGGCCGGGGTGAGCGGGCTGACCACGGCGATCTGCCTGGCTGAGGCGGGTCATCACGTGAGGGTGTGGGCGGCCGACCCGCCGCGCCGCACCACGTCCGTGGTGGCCGGGGCACTGTGGGGGCCGTCGTTTCAGGAGCCGGTCGCGAAGACACTGGCGTGGACCCAGCAGTCGCTGCGCGATTTCGTTGTGCTTGCTCAGGACCCTGGGTCCGGGGTACGGATGGCCGCGGCGCTGACCGTCGGTGACCTGCCCGGGCTCGATGACCTGCCGCCGCAGGCGCGACTGATCCCCGACTTGCGCCAGGCCGAGCCTTCGGAGGTGCCGGAGGGTTTCGGGCGGGGTTTCCGCGCCACGATGCCGCTGGTGGACATGCCGCGCTACCTGGACTATCTCGTGGAACGTCTGGCGACGGCAGGCGGGGAGATCGAGATCCGCGCCGTGCGCTCGCTGAGCGAGGCCGGGCAGGCGGCACCGGTCGTGGTGAACTGCTCCGGGCTGGGTGCCCGCGAGCTGGCCGGCGACCGCGACCTCCGGCCGGTCTTCGGCCAGCATGTGGTGCTGGCCAATCCGGGGCTTGAGACGCTGTTCATGGAGCTCAGCCAGGCGATGGAATGGACCAGCATCTTCCCGCACGCCGGACGCGTGGTGTGCGGCGGAATCAGGCTGCCGGGCCGCTGGGACACCGCCGTGGACCCGGGCGTGTCGCAGCGGATTCTGCGCCGCTGCAGCAGCGTCGAACCCCGGCTGCGGGATGCTGAGATCATCGAGATCGTGACCGGCCTGCGGCCCGTCCGCCACGCCGTGCGCGTGGAGGCCGAGACCTCCGCGTCCACGCGGTACGTCCACAACTACGGCCACGGCGGCGAGGGCGTGAGCCTGTCGTGGGGCTGCGCGCGGGAAGCCGCCGAGCTGGCGACCGCCTGACCGGAAGGCCGCTGCTAGTGAGCCGGCACGACAAGCTCGCGGCCCCGGTAGAACCCTTCCTGCTCATCGAGGATGTACGGAGCCATCGCCGCGCGCCGGCGCGTCTCCGCCTCGGAGGCTCGCCACGCTTCATACGACTGGCGTGAGGCCCAGGACGACACCCCGATGATCTGCTCCCCGTCTTCGGACCAGTACGCGTAGGCGCGCAGCATGCCCTCGGGATGCGTGTCCGGCCGCCAGGCCCGCTCGAATTCGGTCAGCGTGCCCGGCTTGATCCGGCGTGTCGTCATCCAGACGAAATGTTCCTCCATC
>DAITAE010000456.1:0-4148 GCA_036824445.1 Streptosporangiaceae bacterium
CGGTGACGTCGGCCTTAACCGGCATTCTGGCCCAGCTGGGATCGGCCAGTTCGGCGTCCTCGAAGTCGGACGGCCGGACGCCGAGGATCACCCAGATCGTGGTTACCGAAGAGTGATCACGTTGCCGGTGATGAGGGCGGCGCGAACTCCCCGATCATCAGCGCCGGCGCCAGGTACATCAGTCAGCCCCGCCCGCGAAGCCGATCTCGCGGGCCACCAGGTCGGCGTAGGTTTCGCGGCGGACCGCGAGCCGGGCCGCCCCGTCGCCGCAGAAGATCACGGGAGGGCGCAGCGCGGCGTTGTAGTTGTTCGCCATCGTGAAGCAGTACGCGCCGGTGACCGGGACCGCGACCAGGTCGCCCACGTGAGGGCTGGTCAGCGCGACGTCGGGGGTGATGACGTCGCCGGACTCACAGTGGCGCCCGACGAGGTCGGCGACCACGGTCTCGTCGGACCAGCGGCCCACGACCATGGGGGCGAAGCGCTGCCCGTACAGCGAGTGCTCCAGGTTGTCGCCCATCCCGCCGTCGACCGCCACGTGCCTGCGGCCTGCCTGCTTGACCGTGACCACGCGGTACACGGTGATCCCGGCCGGGGCGACGAGCGACCGGCCGGGCTCGACGATCAGGTCGATGTCGCTTCCCAGGTGGCGGTGCACAGCCGCCACCATCCGCGCGGCGTAATCGTCCGTGCCCGGCGCGGCGTCCTCCGGTACGTAACGCACGCCCAGCCCGCCGCCGACGTCGTAGACACCGAACCGCTCCAGCCCGGCTAGCGCGGCGACCTCGGCCTCGAATTGCTCCAGCACGAGAATCTGCGAGCCGATATGCGCGTGCAGGCCCTGCAGATCGATCGCCGCGACCTCGCGCATCCGCGCGATCGCCTGCGGCACCTGCCCGATGGGCACGCCGAACTTCGAGGTGGCGCCGCCGGTTGCGATTGCCGCATGGGTGGCGGAGTCGATTCCGGGACTGACCCGCAGCAGCACCGGAGTGGCTTCCCGGGCGAACTTCTCGATGCGGTCGATGTCATCGAACCCGTCCACCACGATGTGGCCGATGCGGGCGCTGAGCGCGGCCTGGATGTCGTCATCGGTCTTGGCGTTGCCGTGCATGACGATCGTGGCGGGATCCACGCCCGCGGCCAGTGCGAGCCGGAGCTCACCGCCGCCGACCACGTCGAAGCCCAGCCCCTCCTGGGCCAGGAGCGAGATCATCGACACGGACGGGTAGGCCTTCACGGCGAAACACAGCCGGCTCCGCGGATGCCGGCGCGTGAACGCAGTCTGGTAGTCGCGCGCCCGGGCACGCAGGGCCTGCTCATCGATGACGTACGCGGGAGTCCCGAACCGCTCGGCTATCTCGCGCAGCGAGCACCCGCCCACCTGGAGGTCGTCCCCGGCAATGGCCGCCGACGGCGGAAAAAGCGAGAGGTCGGGCACGTCGGGCACGTCGGGCACCTCCGGGAGCCGCAAGACCGGGCGGACGCAGCCCATTATCCGCAACCCCCGCCCAGGCCGGCCGAGGGACACCGGCCGATGGCCGGACCCACGACCGGTGATCACGCCGTGACCTTGGCAGACGCGGCTCGGGACACCAGCGCGCAGCGGGCCCTGAGCGGACGCTCAGACCCTTGACATAAGCACACATTTGGCAGACCTTTGGACTCACCCTGATTAGGGTGCGGCGCAAGCTGCTTCGCTTCCCTGATGTCACCTCTGTGATTGGGAGGACGCTATGCAGGATCAAGACCCCGCCCACATGCCGCAGGCACCAGACGGCGGGCCGCGCCGTGGAGGGCCATCGGACCCGGTCGCCGGACCGGGCTCGGCACAGGTGATCAGGACCGACCTGCGCCAGAACTCCCTCGGCCTGGTCGGCGTCACCATGCAGGCGATCACCCATATCGCGCCCGCCATCGCGGCGCTGTTCTTCACGCAGTTCATCGTGTCGCTGGCCGGTATCACGGCGCCGCTGGCGTATGTCGTCGGCGTTCTCGTCGTACTGATGCTCGGCAACACACTGGTCCAGTTCTCCAAGCACCTGCCGTCAGCCGGGGGGTACTACACGTACGTCAGCCGCGCGCTGAGCCCGCGGGCCGGCTTCATCACCTCATGGATGTACGTGCTCTACTCGCCGCTGTCCGGCGGTCCGATCTATGGTTTCTTCGGCTTCATCCTGGCCGGCGAGCTCAAGGCCCACTACGACATCAACGTGCCGTGGCTGTGGTGGGCCTGCATCCTGGTGGGCGCGCCCATCGTCGCGTTCCTCCAGTACCGCGGGATCAGGATCTCCGTCAGGACGGTGGTGGTGCTCGGCGCCGCCGAGATACTCATCGTGCTGGCCCTGGCGATCACTGGCTTCGCCAACCCCGGGCCCGGCGGCGTCTCGCTGGGCGTCTTCAACTTCAACAACAAGATCGCCCTCTCCGGCTTCGCGCTCGCCGTCGTCCTTTCCGTCCAGGGGCTGACCGGCTGGGAGGCAGCCGCGCCACTGGCCGAGGAGACGCGCGATCCCAAGCGGAACGTGCCCAGGTCGGTGATCATCGCCATCATCCTGCTGGGGTGCTTCCTGGTGTTCACGTTCTGGGGAGTGATCACCGGGTTCGGCGTGAACACCGTGAACCGGCTGATCGACTCGCCGGTGCTGCCGGGCCTGGCGCTCGCCGACAGGTACTGGGCGGGCGTGTGGTGGCTGGTCATGGCCGCGTTCCTGTCGTCCACCGTCGCCGTGTGCATCGCGACGGCGAACGTGGGCACCCGGATGTGGTACGGCATGGGCCGCAGCGGCTCGTTCCCGAAGGCGTTCGCGCGCGTCCACCCGGTCCACAAGACGCCGGTGACGGCCATCTTTGCGCAGCTGTGCCTGGCGCTGGGCAGCGGCCTGATCTTCGGGGCCTGGTTCGGCGCGGACGTCTCGTTCTTCTTCATCGACGGGCTGATCCTGGTGCTCGGGGTCGGGTTCGTCTACGTGATCGCCAACATCGGCGTCATCCGGTATTACCTCACTGAGCGCAGGGCCGAGTTCAACGTCTTCAAGCACGTCGTGTTCCCGGTCGTCTCCACGGGAGTGCTGATATACGCGGTCCTGATCTCGTTCCAGCCGGTCTGCACGACTGTCTGCCCGGCGTCGCCGTTGAAATGGGCGCCGCTGGTCGACGGCGTCTGGCTCGTGCTCGGCCTGCTGGTACTCCTCTACTACCGGTCGCAGGGGCGGGAGCAGTGGATCCACAACGCGGGCGCGGCGCTCGGCGAGAGCGAGGAGGAGTACGAGAGGGTGGTGGGCGGTCCGACATGATCCTGCCTTAATGCCTGAGCTGTTCGGCAGCCGCTACACGCGGGCGGAGCTGCACCGGCGCGTCGGCCGCCTCGAGCAGGTCGCGGGCGTGCGCCTGGTCACGATCGGCGACGGCCTGGCGCGGGGGGTCCGCGTCCTCGAATTCCGCACCGGGACCGGGTTCGCGTTCGACGTGCTGGTCGACCGGAGCTTCGACGTCGGGCGGTGTGAGCTCGGCGGACGGCCGCTCAGCTGGCTGTCGGGCGCCGGGGTCGTCGCGCCCTGGTACTACGAGCCCGACGACTGGGGCTGGTTCCGTGCCTGGGGCGGGGGCATGGTCGTCACCTGCGGGCTGGACCACACCCTGGTCCCGGACGAGGACACGGCGGAGCACTTCAACCAGCCGCACATCCGCACGACGGTCCGGTACGGCCTGCACGGCCGCGTCGGTGGCCTGCCGGCGCGCCTGGCCGGGTATGGGGAACGGTGGGATGGCGACGAGTGCGTGCTGTGGGCGGAGGGCGAGGTGCTCCAGTCGGCGGTCTTCGGCGAGCAGCTCGTGCTCCGCCGTCGCATCGAGGCGAGGGTCGGCGAGTCCCGTTTTGCGCTCCGCGACCAGGTCGAGAACGCCGGGCCCACGCGGGCCTCGCACATGTTCCTCTATCACTGCAACGCCGGGTTCCCGGTTGTCGATGAGTCGTCGGAGCTTCTCGTTCCGAGCCGGGCCACCACCACCGATTACGGCGTTCCGGTCGAGGGGTACGCCACGATGTCGGCTCCGGTCCCGGGCGCCACCGAGGCGTGCTTCGAACACGAGCTCATCGCCGAGCCGGAGGGAACCGTCCCGGTCGCCCTCGTCAACCGGGGCCTGGG
>DAITAE010000457.1:0-4148 GCA_036824445.1 Streptosporangiaceae bacterium
GCCGAGTTCGCCGACGTCATCCTGCCCGCGTCGTCCTACCTGGAGAAGGACGGCACCTACACCAACACCGACCGCCGGGTGCAGCTCGGCAGGAAGGTTCTCGACCCGCCGGGGCAGGCCCGGGTCGACTGGGAGGTCGTGCAGGACATCGCCAACCGGGTCGGGCTCGGCTGGAACTACATCAGCGCGCGGGAGATCTTCGACGAGATCGTCTCCGTCATGCCCAGCTACACCAACCTCACTTACGACAATCTCGGGCTGACCGGCAAGCTGTACCCGAACCCCGACCCCGAGCACAGCGACGGGATCGTGGTGATGTTCGGCGAGAAGTTCAACACCGACGACGGCCTGGCCCACCTGGTGCCCGCAGAATGGCTGCCCGCCAAGGAACTGCCCGACGAGCAGTTCCCGTTCGTGCTCAACACCGGGCGGCTGCTCGAGCACTGGCACACCGGCACGATGACCCGCCGGTCCTACGCCCTCGACACCATCGCGCCGCGGGCCGAGGTCTACCTGAGCCCCGCTGACGCCGCCGCACTCGGCCTCGGCGACGGGGACAGCGCCCGGGTGACCTCGCGCCGGGGGTCGATCGTGCTGGCGACGCGGGTGTCCCACCGCGAGGCCCCGGGCAACTGCTTCATCCCGTTCCACTTCCGCGAGGCCGCCGCGAACCTGCTGACGATCGACGAGATCGACCCGACGGGCAAGATCCCCGAGTTCAAGTTCTGCGCGGTCCGCATCGAGGCCGCCGGGCCCGCAGTGCCCCCGGCCGCGCGCGGTCAGGACAGCCGGTAATGGCCAACGCCCAAAGGCGCATGCCCGGCGTGGAGGCCAGGGCAGGCAGATTTCCCGGCCCCAGCCTGATCCCTGCCCTGCACGCGATCCAGGAGCGGGTCGGCTGGCTGCCCCGCGAAGAACTCGTGGCGTTGGCCAGGGAGGTCCGCCGGCCGCTGTACGAGATCGAGGGGCTGATCTCGTTCTACCCACACTTCCACACCGCCCCGCCCAAGCGGGTCACGGTGCACACCTGCCGCGACCTGACGTGCTGGCTGCGGGGCGCGGACGAGCAGGTCGCCGCGATCCGGCAGCGGCATGGGCAGGACGCAGACATCGAGATCGACGAGAGGTCATGCCTGGGCCGGTGCGACGCGGCGCCCGCAGTGAGGGTCAACGAGCGCCGGGCCAGCGCGGGCGACGTGGAGGCCCTGATCGCCGCGGCGCGCGACGGCACCCTGCCGGCCGCTGACGTGGACGCCGAGCCCGGCCGCCCCCTGCGGCGGAACGACCCCTATCCATCGGAGGCCGCACACTACGCGATGCTGCGGTCGGTGCTGATGGGGGAGCTGAAGGCCGGCCAGGTCATCACCGCCCTGCAGGACTCCGGCCTGCGCGGGATGGGCGGCGCCGGCTTCCCCGCAGGCAGGAAGTGGGAGCTGGTCGCCGCGCAGGAGGCGGTGCCGAAGTACGTGATCTGCAACGCCGACGAGTCGGAGCCGGGGACATTCAAGGACCGGCAGATCCTGGCCGAGCAGCCGCACCTGGTACTGGAAGGCATGCTGCTGGGGATGCTCGCGGTCGGGGCGGAGGAAGGCTGGGTGTTCATCCGGCACGAGTACGCACCGGAGGCGGAGGTGATCCGCCGGGAGATCGACTCGCTCCGCGCGGCCGGGCTGGTGGGCGGCGATGCGGGCGGCACCGGACGGCGGCTGTCGGTCGAGGTGTTCATCTCACCGGGCGGCTACATCCTTGGCGAGGAGTCGGCGCTGCTCGAATGCATGGAGGGCCACCGGGGCGAGCCTCGGAACAAGCCGCCGTTCCCCGGCGTGTACGGCCTGTGGGGCAAGCCGACGCTGATGAACTCGGTGGAGACGTTCGCGCACGTCCCCGTCATCGTCAGCCGCGGCGCGTCCTGGTGGAAGGCGCAGGGTAGCGGGCCGAACTCCGGCCTGAAGTTCTTCGCTGTCTCCGGCCACGTCGAGCGCCCCGGTGTGTACTGCGTGCCGATGGGCACCACCGCCCGGCAGCTGCTGGAGCTGGCCGGGGGAGTCTCCGGCGGCAGGAAGCTGGCCGCGTTCCAGCCGGGCGGGGCGTCGTCGAACTTCCTCGGGCCCGGCCAGCTCGACGTGCCGCTCGACTTCCACACGCTGGCCGAGGCCGGGTCGATGCTCGGGTCGGGCGCGCTGGTGGTCATGGCCGAGGGCACCGACCTGCTGGCCGCGGCAACGAACGTGCTGCGGTTCTTCCGCGACGAGTCGTGCGGCAAGTGCGTGCCCTGCCGGGTCGGGTCCAGCAAGGCCCACCGGATGCTCAGCGACCTGCTCGCGGCCGGCGGCGGACCTGGCGACGTGGGCGAGCGGATAGCCGAGCTTGCGACCGTGATGCGCAGGACCTCGATCTGCGGTCTAGGCCAGGTGGCACTGGGCCCGGTGATGAGCGTCACGAAGCTGGCAGACAACGGCCAAGGGAATGGCGACCGATCCTGACGCGGCCGTGCACACGGGCCGGGAGTTCTTCACCACCCGGACGGTCGCCGAGACGCTGGCTGGCTTCCGCCCCGGCCGGCGCACACCTGCCGAGCCGGTGCCGCTGGCCGACGCCCTGCACCGGGTGCCGGCGGCGCCGGTCACGGCACCGCACGCGCTGCCCGGCTTCGCCCGCTCGACCGTGGACGGCTACGCCGTGCGGGCCGCCGACACCTACGGGGCCTCCGAAGGGCTGCCCGGCTATCTCCAGGTGGCCGGCGCCGTTCGGATGGGCGCAGAACCCGATGTGACGGTCGCCCCAGGGACCGTGGCGGGCATGCCCACCGGCGGTGTCCTGCCACCCGGCGCCGACGCCGTGGTCATGATCGAGTACACACAGGAGGCGATGCCGGGCACCATCGAGGTGGTCAGGCCCGTCGCCCCCGGCGACGGCGTCGTGCGCGCCGACGAGGACGCCGTCCCCGGAGCCGAGCTGGTGCCGCCGGGCCGGCCGCTGCGCGCTCAGGACCTCGGCATGCTGGCGGCGGCCGGTGTCACCAGTGTCACGGTGCACGCCCGCCCGCGGGTGACGGTCCTTTCCACGGGCGACGAGGTGGTGCCTCCCGAGACCGCGGTGCTGCGGCCCGGCCAGGTGCGCGACGCCTCGGCGGTCGCGCTCGCGGCGATGGTGGCCGAGGCGGGCGGCGAGCCAGCGCATGGCGGCATCGTGCCCGATGATCCGGACAGGCTGGAGCCGGCCCTGCGCGCGGCGCTCACGACCAGCGACCTGATCGTGATCTCGGCCGGCTCGTCGGTAGGGGCACGCGACGAGACGGCGGGCGTCGTGCGCCGTCTCGGCCAGCCGGGAATCTGGTGCCACGGCCTGGCGATCCGGCCCGGCAAGCCCACGCTGCTCGCCGAGTGCGACAGCGTGCCGGTCATCGGGCTGCCGGGCAACCCCCGGTCCGCGCTCGTCGTCTTCCGGCTGCTCGGGATCCCCCTGGTGCGGCTCGTCGGCGGCTGCACCATGCCGCCGGCCGAGCCGGTCGTGCGCGCGCGGCTCGCGCGGGACCTGGCATCGGCGACCGGGCGCCTCGACGTCGTCCAGGTCCGCGTGCACGACGGCACGGCGACCCCGATCTTCGGGCTCTCCGCGCTGCTTTCCGTGCTCACCGCCGCCGACGGGTATGTGATCGTGCCCGAGGAGGCGACCGGGCTCGATGCGGGCGCCGAGGTCGAGGTCACCTTGTATCGTTAGCGAAGGTCATGGCAGACAGCCCGTTCATCCGCGACGTTCCCGCCGCGCGCGCCCTGGACGCCTGGCGCAGCGCACGCGACGCGGCGGGCTGCCCCGCCCGGCTGCCGGCGGTGCGGGTCCGCGTGGAGGACGCGGCGGGCCTGGTCACCGCCGAGCCGGTATGGGCCACCCGTTCCTCGCCACCGTTCGACGCGGCCGGCATGGACGGGATCGCGGTCCGGGCCGCCGATACCCTCGGCGCGAGCGAGACCACGCCGGTCTACCTGCAGCCCGGAGACTACGACGTGGTCGACACCGGGGACCCGATGCCCGACGGGCGCGACGCGGTCGTGATGCGTGAGCACGTCCACTACAGCGACCGCGCCGCCGAGCTGCGCGCAGCCGTGCCGCCCTACCAGCACGTGCGCTCGATCGGCGAGGACGTCAGC
>DAITAE010000034.1:0-6108 GCA_036824445.1 Streptosporangiaceae bacterium
CGCGGTGGCGTGAGCCCTGGCTCCGGCACATGCCGCGCTGACGCTAGCTCGCTTCCCGCAGGTCGTGGCGGTGCGATCCGGGCATATTCCTCTCGTGGTGTGGGGGCGGCCGGGATAGTCTCCGCACGGCGCGGTGATGGTCCCCCGCTGGGGGCCTGGGGGGAGGGGCTGGTGGGCACCGATTCTGGTGGCCGCCGCCGGCGTGCCTTCGGTTCGCTGGCCGGCAATAAGGCGCTGCTGCGGGTGCTGGTGGCGTATGTGCTGTTCATCCTCACCGAGAATTCGGTGTGGATTGCCATGCTCGTCTATGCCTATAGCCGGGGTGGCGCCACGGTTGCGGGGCTCGTGGCGGTGGCGCAGCTGGCGCCGGCGGCGATCGTGGCGCCGCTGGTGGCGCCGGTCGCAGACCGGCGGTCGCCGGTCTTTTTGCTGGCCGGCGGCTATTTCGTGCAGGCGGCGGCGATGGCCGCAGCTGCTGCAGCGGTGATGGCGGGCGCGCCGCTGGTGGCGTACGCAGCGGCCGTGGTCGCTGCTACGGCGGTGACCACGACTCGCCCGGCGCAGGCGGCGCTCATCCCGTCGGTTGCCGCTACCCCTGATCAGCTGACCGCGGTCAATGTGGTCGTGGGCTGGCTGGAGGCCGCCGGGATGGCGGTCGCGGGGTTGCTGGCGGGGGTGCTGATCTTGGTCGGCGGGGTGGGCAGCGTGTTCGCGGTGTGCGCCGGCCTGGCCGTGGTGGCCGCGTTGCTGGTCGCCGGGCTCCGGGTGGCACCGCTGACATCAGGGCAGGAGCGCCCTCCGGCGGTGCTGGCCGACGTCGGCGAGGGCCTGCGGCTGGCGGTACGCCGGCCGAGGCTGAGGCTGATGCTGGCCTTGCTGACCGCGGAGGCCGTCGTGTTCGGTGCGCTGGACCTGCTGATCGTCATTTTGGCCATCAGCGTGCTTGGCCGTCCGCAGGCGTGGGCCGGTTATCTGAACTTCGCTTGTGGGGCGGGTGCGGTGCTGGCCGCAACGGTGAGCGCGGTCCTAGTGGGCCGCCGCCTGGGTGGGCCAATTCTGGGTGCGGCGCTGGCGCTCAGCGGCGCGCTGGCGGCGCTCGCACTAGGCCTTGGCGTGGCCGGCACCGTGGCCCTGCTGGCGGTGGCCGGGGCCAGCAACGTCTTGATGGAGATCGCCACCCGCACCCTGTTGCAGCGTTCGGTCCCGCCGCAGCTGATAGGCCGGATCTTCGGCCTCCTCGAAGGGCTCACAATGGCTGGGTATGCGCTGGGCGCGCTGCTGGTGCCGGTGCTTGTTTACCTGGGGGGCAGCCGGCTCGCGCTGCTGGGAGTCGCAGCCTTGCTGCCGCTCGCGGCCGCGGTCGGCGGCCGCGCCGTGTTCGGCCTGGACGCCACGGCCCCCGTGCCGGTTGTGGAGATAGCGCTGCTGCGCTCGCTCCCGCTGTTCGCCGAACTGCCCGCACCCGCGATCGAAGGCCTCGCGGCGGCCCTCACACCACTCCACCTGGCCCCCGGCGCCGTCCTGATCCAGCAGGGCAGCCGGGGAGATGCCTACTACGCGATCGCCGAGGGTGAACTCGACGTCCTGCATGACGGGCATTTCCTGCGCCGGTACGGACGCGGCGAAGGAGTGGGCGAGATCGCCCTGTTGCGTGACATCCCGCGCACGGCGTCCGTGATCGCGCATTCTGCCGCCACCGTATACGAGCTCCGCAGGGACCTCTTCTTGACCGCAGTGCTCGGCCATGCTCCCACCCAGCTCCGCGCGGACCGCATCGCCGGCGCACGGCTGGCAACCGGCGGCGCCCCAGGCAACGGCCAAGCCAAGGCACCAGACGCGCCGGAGCCGGGATAACCGGCAGCCAGGCATCGAAGGCAGGCGTGCCGTTCGGCACGGCCCAGCCGGCGCGCCCGTGTCATCGGTCGCCGGCCACGTAGCAGGCAACGGCGAAAGCCGTGTAGGCGGCCAGGAGGATCGCCCCGCCAAGTCGGGTCGTTCTGCCGGTCCGCAAGACGAGCGCCGGAAGAGCAGCCGCTACTGCCATGGCCGCGAGTTCGATGGGCCGGAAGCTGAGCGCAAGCGGCGTGAAGCCCAATGAGATGAGAGCTACCAGGGGTATCACCAAGCCGGCGATCTGGGCGCTCGAGGCCAGTGGGATCTCGGTGGCCAGCATGACCCTGCCGCGCCGCGCCAGCAGTACCGCGCTGCCGTGCTCTGTCGCGTTTCCGATGATCGCAACGATCACGGCTGCGACAAAGAACTCCGAGAGGTGCGCGGCGCGTGCGAAGGCTTGTAGCACGCCGACGAGCGTTTCGCTGACGAAGGCGGTAGCGATAGTCGCAAGGCCGAGCACCACGAGGGCGGCAGTCAAGGACCAGCCGGTGCCTTCGGGTTCAGCCGGCTTAAAGAGCTGCCACTGGCGGCGCAGCGTGTACCGGGTCACGATCACGCACACGACCAGAAGCAGTATGGCAACCGGCAGCGAGAGCTTGGCGAGTGGAAGGCGCTCCGGGTCGCCGTGAAACCCCGGCACGGCAGCGATGAGCACGACAACGGTGGTGAATCCGACGAAGCCGAGCGAGATGTAGGCGGACGGGCGATCGATCCGGCCGCTCTGGCCGACGAGCAGCGTGAAGCCGAGAACGAGCAGGAGGTTGCTGGCGATCGAGCCTACGAGCGACGCCCTGACGATCACAGCCAGCCCATCGGAGGCGGCGATGATGGCAATGATCAGTTCCGGCGCGTTACCGAACGTCGCGTTCAGGAAGCCGCCGATCCCGGGACCGGTGTGGCGGGCCAGGTTGTCCGTCGCCTCGCCGATCAGCCAGGAAAGGGGGATCAGCGCCACGCCGGCAAGCACGAACAACGTCAGCTCGCCGACGGCGTCGAGCCGCTCCAAAACCACGACAAGCAGCGCCAGCAGCAGCGTCAGGACAACAGCGCGAGCGATGTTCCCGCCGGCCCTGGACACACGGTCACCCTACTGGGCGACGCCCGCCACTCTCGGCGTTCAGCTGATCCGGCCATGACGAGGATTCCAGCCGCGCCGTCACCGTCACACGCCTGGTCACACGCGACAGGCGTAGACACAGGCCCATGCAGGCCACCCCCGAGCCCTCGCCTGGCACAACGAGGCGCTGACGGCCGCCCAGCGGTCCGGGATGCGCTCACTAGCACGTGACCTGCTCCAGCTGGCCTGACCAAACCGGTGCCTGAGCCCCTGAGCCCCTGCGGCACGCCCGCCCGGCTCCCTGTCATTGGCGGCAGATATTGACCCATGGTGCGTTGCCGTGTCCACTAGTCTCGGCACGCCGTGAGCGTTGGGCATCGAGCTGCGCCGGGTTGGCAAGACCGTGGACTCCGTCACAGAGAACGTGGCCTGAGCCGGTACGGCGCGGGCGAGCCCCGGCCCCGGCCGGGCCGCCCACGGAGCGCCTGACAGCCTCCTGGCAGCCTGGGCAGGCGCGTTCGTCATGAAGCATGTCGGCACAACAAGGATGGAGGCAGCAGATGCCCAAACCGGACCCGGGCGCGCATGGCGCAGACGACCCACGGTCCCAGCCAGGGGGTCGCGCGGGCGGGCGGGGGTCTGAGCGGCTGGCCGCGCAGCTGGACGTGCTCCGGCATCACCCGGTCGTCCTGGAACAGCAGGCGCAACGGGCCGCGGATGTTCAGCTGCGGATCGCCGACTGGATCACCGGCTTCGCCGGCTCAATGAATTTCGTCTACATTCACATCGCGCTATTCACCGTTTGGATGCTGTTTATCGAGTCCAAGCCGTGGCCGACGCTGACGCTAATCGTGTCCCTGGAAGCGATCTTCCTGTCCACATTCGTCATGATCGGCCAGAACAGGCAGGCGGCATTCCAGCAGGCCAAAGCGGATCATGACTTCACCGAACAGGAACTGGAGCTCAAAACCAACACGCAGCTGACGCGGGAGATCCACCAGCTCACCGCCGAGCTGTACCACCGCCTGATGGATGGGCGCGCCCGGTAGCGATCTCGAGGGCCGACCTCACCGTCATCGTCCGAGGGTGCGAACAAGCTCTCTTATGATCGCCGCGGGGGGCGGTGAGATCTGCACCACGGTGCCTCGATGGGTCGGGTGTGGGTGGGCATCGCGGGACACGATTTCGGAGGCTTGCATGGCCGATCTGCGTTTCTGCGCCTACCAGTATCAGCACCTGCCGCTGGATGCTCTGCGAGGGCGCTGGCTGGATGCCGAACGGTCTGGGTTCGATGTGCTGTGGAACTGCGACACGGTCGTGGAGCCGGATCGGCCGCGGCACACGTTGTTCGACGGTCCGGCGACGCTGACCATGATGGCTGCGGATACGCGCCGTATCCGGGTTGGGACGTTGGTAACGAGCCTGTACTTTCGGCAGCCGGTTACGTTCGCCAAGGCGGCCGTGACGGTCGATCACCTTAGCGGCGGGCGGGTGGAGCTGGCGCTGGGAGTGGGTGACCCTTCAGCAGGCGCCAAGGCCAGCGGCGTGGACTGGTCGGCCGGTGAACGGGTCGCCCGATTCCGCGAGTTCGTCGAGCTGGTCGACTTGCTTTTGCGTCAGGAGGTGACGACCTATCGCGGGCAGTTCTACCGCTGTGAGGAGGCTGAGACGGTGCCGCTGCCAGTGCAGCAACCGCGCCCGCCGGTGACCATCGCCGCGCACGGCCCGAAAATGCTGCGCATCGCCGCCGAGCATGGTGATGGGTGGAGCTCGTGGGGCGGCTACGACGTTGCCACCGAGGAAGCCTTCTACGCCGTCACCGCCGACCGCAGCCACCGCTTCGACGACCTGTGCGTTGCAACCGACCGGGATCCCGCCTCTATCCGGCATTCCCTTGTCTGCTTTCCGCCGCTGACTCCCTGGCAGTCGGTGGAGTACTTCCAGGACATGGTGGGACGCTTCAGCGAGATCGGCATCGACGAGTTCGTTTTGTACTGGCCGCAGACCTGGAAGGCCGCTCCCCGCGAGGAGGCGGTATTCGAGGAGGTGACCGCCACCGTGATGCCCCGGCTGCGAGCGGGCGCGACGGCCACGTAGGCGCGCGCCTGCGCCGAAGGTCCCGGCCGTGATACCCGTCCGGCCCTGCCCGCCGGGGCGTGGCTGTGCCAGCGTTGCGTTGTGCGGGCGCGTTCTGTACAGGAGATGACGGTGAGCGGGCAGGACAGGGCACAGGCGGTGGAGCGAGCAGCACGCCTGATCGGCCGCGATGACCAAGCGTCCCGGCAGGCGCTGAGCAGCCTGTGGGATGAGGCCTTTGACAAAGGCCGCCTCGCCACGCTCGACGAGTTGCAGGACCGATTCTGCGTCTGCGTGAAGTAGTGGGGCGGGATCAGCCGCCCGCCTAGCTACGCACCCTGTGACGGGAAGCCCGCGGAGGCGGACCACGCCCGTAGGTCGGCTGAGGCCCTGACGCCATGGCCGGTTACGCGGACCCGAAACCAGCCTTGATCTGCGCCGGCGCCGACCGGATTCCCGGGCAGCGCAATGATGACGGTGCCCCGCGCCGGGGGAGTACTGTTTCTTGATCTACCTGGGCGGGCTAGCACATGGAGGAATGCCGATGTACGAGAGATTGCTGGTCGCTGTGGATCATTCGGAGGTCTCTGACCGCGCGATCGCCGCGGCCAGGGATATCGCCTCGCTGTCTAAAGGCAAGGTGTGGGTGCTGCACCTGAGGGAGCGGGAGTTCGGCCGGGTGGGGCGGGCGCCGACGGAGTCCGACGAGGAGGCGCGGGAATCGGTCACGCAGGGGGTCGAAGCGCTGATCCAAGCGGGGATTGACGCCCAGGGAGAGGTGCGGGAGGCGCTGTACGGACATGCAGCGCGCGAGATCGTCGAAGACGCCAAGAAGCACGACGCTGGCGTCATCATCATGGGCTCGCGGGGCAGGAGCGACATCGCCGGGCTCGTGCTCGGCAGCACCGCGCACAAAGTGATCCACCTGACTGACCGGCCGGTGCTGGTCGTCCGTTGACGCGGCACGAGTCTGGTAGCGGCGGTGCTCGACCCGAACTTGGCGGCGGCCAGGCGGTCGCAGGATTGCCGCCGTGCCGCGTCCCCCCCGTCCGCGGGTGAGCGGCCGACGTTAGGTGACGGTC
>DAITAE010000034.1:6208-16132 GCA_036824445.1 Streptosporangiaceae bacterium
GCGATTGGTGTTCGCCGTCAAAGGCTGATTTGCGGGGCCCGGGGTCACGGCGGGACCGATGAGTTCTTGGCCGCGTCACCGTCCTGTTAGCGAGGGACGGACGCCGCAACCCAGGGGATCCTGACGAGGACGATCGATGCGGCGAGTTCAGAAGTGTGCCGGCTACCAGGAGCAAGGGATCTTGAGCTATGAGAAGGGTTAGCGCGATCGTTCGGGTGCCCGGCGGACGCCGGGCCAAGTGGGCTGTCCTGGTGTTCTGGCTGCTCGTGGTGGCGGTGGCCGGGCCGCTGTCGGGCAAACTGATGGGCGCCGAGAAGAACGACGCGAAGGCGTGGCTGCCCGCGAACGCGGAGTCGACAAAGGTGCTTGATCTCCAGTCGAAATTCCAGCCGCCGAACGTGTTCCCGGCGGTAGTGGTCTATGACCGCGCAGCGGGCCTGACTGCCGCGGACCGGGCGAAGGCTGTGGCGGACGCGCGGGGATTCGCCAGCATCGCCGGCGTGGTGCGCGGGCAGATCATCGGCCCGTACGACGCCAGGGACGGCAAGGCCATCGAAACAGTGGTGCCGGTCGATCTGGGCAGCAAGGGCTGGGACGGCGCCGCAGCCGCAGCCGATTCGTTGCGCAGTGTCGCCCGGGCGAACGCGGACGGCTTGACTGTGCACGTCACCGGCCCGCTCGGCGTGGCGGCCGACTCCAGCGAGGCGTTCAAGGGAATCGACAGCACCCTGCTGTACGCGACACTGACCGTGGTGATCGTGCTGCTGCTGCTTACGTACCGCAGCCCGGTGCTATGGGTGTTGCCGGTCGTGTCCGCCGGGGTCGCGCTGGTTAGTGCCGAGGCGCTGATATACCTGCTCGCGGCGCACGCCGGGCTGACGGTCAACGCGCAAAGCGCCGGCATCTTGTATGTGCTGGTGTTCGGGGCAGGTACCGACTACGCCCTGCTGCTGACCGCCCGGTACCGGGAGGAGCTGCGCCGTCACGAGGACCGGCACGAGGCCATGGCGGTGGCGGTACGCCGGGCTGGGCCGGCGATCATCGCCAGCGGTGGAACGGTCATCCTCAGCCTGCTGACCCTGGCCGTGGCGGAGCTGAACTCGACCAAGGGCATGGGACCGGTGCTGGCGATCGGCGTCGCCGTGGCGCTCTTTGCGATGCTGACCCTCCTTCCCGCGCTGCTGGTGATCTTCGGCCGGTGGATCTTCTGGCCGGTGCGCCCAACGTACGGCTCGGCGGAGCCCACGACCCGCGGCCTGTGGGCGCGGGTCGGCCGACGCATCGCGGTCCGGCCCCGGGCCGTCTGGGTGGCCACGGCCATCGTGCTCGGCGCCATGGCGCTAGGCACGACGGGACTGAAGGCCAGCGGGCTGACCAACGCGCAATCGTTCCGCGGCCACCCAGACTCGGTGGCCGGGCAGCAGGTGCTCGACCAGCATTTCCCCGGCGGCGCAGGCGAGCCCGTGGTGGTCGTCGGCGACCGGGCCTCGGCCGTCCAGCTAACGGCAGCGTTCCGTTCGACGCCGGGAATCACCGGCGTGACATCTCCAGCGGTCCGGGCCGGTCACGCCTACCTGGAGGGAACGCTCACCGCGGCGCCGGACAGCCCGGCCGCCTACGCAACCATCGACCGGGTGCGCGCCGCCGTCCACGCCGTGCCAGGGGCCGGTGCGCTGGTCGGCGGCAACACCGCGATCAACCTCGACGTGCAGCGGGCGGCCGCGCATGACCGGGACCTGATCATTCCGGTGATCCTGGCTGTCGTGTTCGTGATCCTCGCGCTGCTGCTGCGCGCAATCGTCGCGCCGATCATGCTCATCGCGACGGTGGTGCTGTCGTTCGCCGCCGCGCTGGGCGTGAGCGCGCTGGTGTTCGACCACGTGTTCGGCTTCGGCGGCGCGGATACCTCGTTCCCGCTCTTTGTGTTCGTGTTCCTGGTCGCGCTGGGCATCGACTACAACATCTTCCTGATGACCCGGGTGCGCGAGGAGGCGAAACGGGACGGCCCGCGCACCGGCGCGCTGACCGGCCTGGCGGCCACCGGCGGCGTGATCACCTCCGCCGGTTGCGTGCTCGCCGGAACATTCGCCGTGCTCGGCACGCTTCCGGTCACCTTCTTGACCGAACTCGGCTTCGCGGTGGCGTTCGGCGTGCTCCTGGACACCATCGTCGTCCGCTCAGTGCTGGTCACCGCGCTGAACCTGGACCTAGGCCGGTGGAACTGGTGGCCCAGCGCGCTCGCCCGCAAACCAGTCGCGGAGGCAGAAACCGCCGCCGAGCGGGCCGCCGTAGGAAGGTGACCTGCCATTCCCCGGGCGTGCCGACGGGCGCTGGGCCGGCCGCGCCGGACAATGGCATCGGCGGGCGCATCCGGGTGAGACGCTGGCGCGGGCGGCGCCGGCCAGCACGAGCAGAGACAGCATGACCGCCGCGACCCGCCGCCTTCCTCAACCAGCGCGTTACGGCGGGTCGCGGCGGTCTCCCAGCAGAAGCTGCCGCACCCCGTGCCTGGCACACTACGCGCCGGCAAATCTGAAGTAAAGCGTTAGTAAATTCCGCTCCTGGGGCGCCCGCGAGGCGCGTTAGGCCCTCTCCATCCCCGGTGAACCCGCTACCACGGGGAGGGCTATGATCCGGAGACCGTGAGGAATCGCGCGCTACCGGTCATCGCCGCCGCGTTGATGGTGGTGTGCGTGGGGGCCTGCTCACCGGGCGGTGCTGGGCCCGGGCCGGGCGACCAGCCGCATCCGGCCGTCACGGCCACGGTGCCGGACGCGCGGTCGGCACTGGCGACACCACCGACGGCCGCCGGGGGAGCGGGACGCCCGGCCTTTCGTGCTTCCGTCACCCGGCTCGGCACGTCGTGGCGGTGGCGGCTGCGGCATACCTGGCACCCGGGCTGCCCCCAGCCGCTGTCGGGCCTGGCGTTGATCCGCCTGACTTACTGGGGGTTCGACAAGAGGGCGCATACCGGCGAGCTGATCGTGAACGCCGCGGTCACCGGGAACATCATCAGGGTGTTCGCGGTCTTGTACCGGGCGCGGTACCAGATCCGCCGGATGGTGCTGCCCGACGCCTACCAGGGAAAAGACTTGCGGTCCACCAACGCCGACAACACCTCGGCGTTCAACTGCCGCCTGGTCGAGGGCACCAATGACTGGTCCATGCACGCCTACGGGCTGGCCGTGGACATTAACCCGTGCGAGAACGTCTACATCGAAGGGGGGCAGGTCGATCCGCCGCGGTGCGCGGCGAACGCCGACCGCTCCCGGCAGGTGCCGGGCCTGATCCACGAGGGCGGTGTGGTGACCCGGGCCTTCGACGCGATCGGCTGGGGGTGGGGCGGCCGGTGGGTCACGCCCAAGGACTACCAGCACTTCTCCAGCAATGGGCACTAGCCTGGCGCCAGATCCCGGCGCAGCGGTCCCGGGCGCGCCGTGGCGTGGATGATCTCAGCAACAGACGGGCATGATGGCGCCGCGGCGGGGCAAGACCCGCTCATGCGGTACGTGGAGCTGCGCCGGCACACCGACAACGAGGGTGATCGCCTGACCCCGCGGGGAGCGGCAGACGCCGAGGCGATCGGACGGGACCGGCTGCACCCGCCGTATGCGGCGTTCGTGTCCACGGGCGCGGCACGCGCCACCCAGATGCTGGAAATCTTGCGGCACGCGGCGGGCCAGGAGCAGATACCGATCACAGCGGCGACGGGGTTGCGGTCGGCGGTGGAGGACCGCTGGCGCGAAGCGGCTATGGCTGCGGGGAAGGGAGCGGATCTGGAGGCGATGCGGGCCATCGACCCGGACCTGGTCGAGCGGGAGTCGATGCTGCTCGGCTCCGCGCTGAGGCAGGTGGTTGAGGGGCTGCCCGAGGGCGGCCGGGCGCTGGTGGTGGGCCACAGCCCCACCAGCGAGGCCGCCGTGCTCGGGCTTGCCGGCAGCCTGATCCCGCCACTGGGCAAGGGCAAAGGGGTGCTGCTGATCGAGGACGGTGGGGACTACCAGATCGAGCCGCTGGACTAGCGCGGCGAGGGCCTTTCACTGGTGAGCGGTGGACACCTGCCGCCGCGCTGACACTCATCTGACGGTCTTTGGCCTGGGCTGTTGTGCGAGTGTGCTGTTCGGGGAGAAGCTCGGGCAATGGCGAGTTCTGGTCTTCACCAAGACACCGGCCCTGACGGGGCCCGCGTCGTGGCGATGCTGCGCAAACTGGCGGAGCTGACGAGCGACGAGGCGGGCGCCCAGCGGGTCGCCTGGACCGATGTCTGGCAAAGGGCGCGCGCATTCTTGCGGGAGCAACTGCGGGAGCTCCCAGTGACTGTCCGTACGGACGCGGCGGGCAACCAGTGGGCACGGCTGCCTGGTGGCGGCAGCGGGGTCGTGATCATCGGCTCTCACCTGGACTCGGTCCCGGACGGCGGCTGGCTCGACGGCGCCTACGGCGTTATGTGCGCGGTGGAGGTCCTGCGCACTCTGGCGGCGCGCGGGCCGCTGCCTTGCACGCTCGCGTTGGTGGAATGGGCGGACGAGGAAGGCGCCAGATTCGGGCACAGCCTGTTTGGCTCTTCCGCCGTGGCGGGAACGCTGAACGTGGCCGAAGTCCGCGAGCTTGCCGATGCCCGAGGGTTGCGGCTCGGTGATGTGGTCACTGAGCACGGCGTCCACCTGGATCGCCTGGACGAGGCGCGGCAGGAGATCCGTGGCGCCCAGGCTTACCTGGAGGCGCACATTGAGCAGGGGCCGGTGCTGGACAGGGCGGCCCTGCCGATCAGCGCCGTGTCCGGAACGGTCGGCGTCGAACGCCACCGGGTGACCTTCCGCGGGCAGACGGCGCACTCGGGTTCGACCCCGATGGACATGCGCCGGGACGCGTTCCTGGCCGCGGCGGCCACGGCGCTGGCCGTCCGTGACTCGGCCGTCCGCCACCGGGGTGTGGGAACGGTGGGTGCGGCCCGGTTGCGGCCAGGCATCGTTACCGCGGTGGCCGGGGAAACGGCGGTCCTCGTGGATCAGCGTCACCCGGATGCTGGTGCGCTGGATGCCATGCTCGGGGAGGTCCGGCGCGCCTCCGAAGAGGCGGCCCGGGCGGAGGGATGCACCGTCAGGTGGGAGCCGGTCTTCCGGGCGCGCCCGCAGCCGTTCGCGGACGGGCTCGTGGACGTGGTCCGCGGGGTCTGCTCAGAATTCACCGGGCAGGAGCGGGTACTGCCGTCCTGGGCGCTGCATGACGCCACCCCAATGGCAGGAGCCGTTCCCACAGCGATGCTGTTCACCTCCTCCATCAAGGGAATCTCCCACGCACGGGAAGAGGACACACCAGAGGAGCACCTGCGGCTCGGCGTGGAAGCGTTCTACCGGACCGTCTGCCACGTGATCGCCCAGTCACCGGCCAGCGCCGATGCGAACCCATGACCCCAGGTACGGATGAGGGGTCTGCGGAGTGGCTTCACCTGGGGGCGCCGGCGATGAGGGCGCGGCGCGCGACGCGTTGCAGGAGCCTGGTGTAGCGCTGCTTGGTCCAGCCGCGCTCGCGGGTGAGGTCTTCCCAGGTGCGGATGGAGGTGAGTTCCCAGAGCACGTCGGCGGTGTCGGCGATGCGCCAGCCGGGCGCGAGCGATCCCTCGTCTAGGTCCGGTTCACTCTGACCCTAGGCTCGGCGCGCCAGTTGCGATGGCGGGCGCAGACCTGCTTGGTGGTTAGCATTCCGGATCCGGGTTGGCGGTCTCGTCGAGGACCGGGTTGTCGATGATGGGCACCGGGTCGAGGCCGATCTTCGCGGCGATCCGGGTGAGCAGCTCATCCTGGGCGGCGAGGTGACCCTGCACGTGCGCCACCTCGTGCAGGGTCGCGCTTGCATCGTGGAAGGTCGCCTCCGCGCGCTTGTCAGCGGCGTCAGCCTGTACGTTCTGCCCGACCATGATGATCGACAACAGCACCAGTTGCAGGAAGGTCTGTGCCACCCAGGAAACGAACGTCGGCGCCCCCCCTCGGATTGCGGCCGGGAGACTGATCAGGTCGAACAGCGCGAACGCGTAGGCACACCACATGCTGCCGACCACCCGCGTGATCACAATCGCGACTTTCGTATTGAACCGGTTGACCGCCGAGTCCCGGCGGAGCAGATCGGCCACCTTCACCGGGCGGTCGGCCCGCCGCGCAGCGATGCGCGGATGGCGTATGTGCTGGTAGATCGCCATGACCTGGCCTTTCATCGACCGGCTGGATGCCGCCTGGCCGGGGGAATCCCGCCAGGGTAGCGCCGTGGGCCTGTCAGCCCGGACAGCGCTGGACGCTGTCATTGACGGCGACCAGCCGCGGCACATCTCGAACCAGTGGCCCAGCTGCACGAACGCCGCCAGCACGGTGGCCGCCTCATAGAACGTGTCGTCGTCGTCGCCGCCGCCGCCGGTCAGCGTCACCGCCAGCGAGTACAGCTACCCGCTGGCCTCCATGACGAGCTGATCACTGCCCGCCGTTGCCAGCCGCCTGCGCGGCGTCGTCTACTGGGACGATCACCCATGCGACGAGATACAGCAGCACACCGGTGCCGCCCAGCACCCCTAGCAAGACCATCACCAGCCGCACGATGTTCGCATCGATGCCGCTGTAGGCGGCGAAGCCGCCGCAGACCCCGGCGATCATGCGGTCGGTCTTGGATCGGGTTAGCCGGCGAGGGC
This sequence comes from Streptosporangiaceae bacterium, assembly GCA_036824445.1. GTDB lineage: Bacteria > Actinomycetota > Actinomycetes > Streptosporangiales > Streptosporangiaceae > UBA9676. Next base: position 12,885 of record DAITAE010000034.1, read on the forward strand.
CTGGCCGTTCAGGCTGGCCCGCCGGACGATCGGCCATACTCATGACGTCAGCCTCCTTGCAGTCGTTTACTGCCATCATTCGACCGATGACGTTAATTCGGTAGAGACAATCTCTGCTGCGGTGCCTGGCCCGTTCTGGGCTCTCATGTTCCAGCCCGCTGCTCCGGCCCTGCCCGCCTACGTAGGGGTACGCCGGCCGGAGCTGGCTGTCGCCGGACGCTGTGACGGCGAACCGATCGGCCCCAGCCGCATCGAGACGCCCGGCGATCCTCGGCCAGCCGGACACGAAGAGCCGCTCATGCGCGCGGCCCCGCCGATCTGGTCGACCTGACCTTGCTCAGTGCGCACCGGGGTCGGGGGTGGATGCGGCGGAGCCGTCTGAGCGTGCGTACGGTCGGGCGGACTACCTCACCTTGGAGCGCCGGCTTTAGCCGGAAACCGTGTCGATCGGCCGGGCTGCCGTTCGTGTAGGAGATGGAGGGGCCGGCCTGCGGCCGGCGCAGCCCGGCAAGCGAGGAGAGATCAATGTCTGAGCCGAAGGTCCTGCTGACTGGCCTGGGTATTCCCGAGTCGCCACGGTGGCACCAGGGCCGGCTCTGGTTCTGCAACTGGATCGACCGCCAGGTCGTGGCCGTCGGCCTCGACGGCAAACCGGAGGTGATGCTGGCAAGGGACCCGGGCAGCCACCCGATGGGCTATTCCATCGATTGGCTGCCCGACGGCAGGCTGCTGGTGACCGGCGACAAGCTGCGCCGCCAGCAGCCTGACGGGTCGATGGCCGTCCACGCCGGGCAGCGCGCGAACGAGATCGTGGTGGACGGCCGCGGCAACATCTACCTCAACGGCGCGGACTTCGACTTCGTCGCCGGAGCGCCGCCCAAGCCCGGCTACATCAAGCTCGTCACCCCAGGCGGCCAGCTGCGCCAGGTCGCCGGCGACATCGCCTTCCCCAACGGCATGGTCATCACGCCCGATGACCGGACGCTGATCATCTCCGAGTCGTTCGCCGGAAGGCTCACCGCGTTCGACATCGACCCCGGCGGAGGGCTGTCGCACCGCCGGGTGTTCGCGGAGGGCGTCGCCCCGGACGGCATCTGCCTGGACGCCGGAGGCGCGGTCTGGGTCGGCACCGGGTTCTCGGTGGCCCGCGTCGCCGAGGGCGGGCACGTCCTGCAGCGCGTCGGCCTGCGCGAGAACCGGGCCCCGTTCGCACTGATGCTCGGCGGACCGGACCGGCGGACCCTGTTCATCTGCACCGCCGAATGGCGGCCAGCCGACGGCCACGTCGCCAACCTCGACCGGCTGGCCAACGGGCCCCGCACCGGACAGATCCTCACCCTCCCGGTCTCCGTGCCCGGCGTCGGCCGACCATGACCCAGGAAGCCGGCGGAGCCGGGTGCCCCAGGCGCAGATCGCGGCCCTCGCCCGCGACCTCCGCACGAGCGTGGGCACTGAGTGCTAACGAGGACGCGTAACGGTCAGTGTGTCGATCCGGCAGCCGGTACAGTGGGCCGCCTGAGCCTCGGGTCGGCGGGATGTCGGGAGCCGGCTGTGACCGCTGGATTGGTGGCGCGCTTGCAGGTCAGTGGCTGGCCGGCGAACGCTGGCATGCCGAGTTGGCTGTGCACCCATCGCCGCCGCCGCGGCGTGTGTCGTACGTTACGAGCGCCTCTGGGAGGGAACCCGCCGATGAGACGCAGCGTCATCATGGCCAGCGCCGCGCTCGCCGCCGGGCTCACGCTGATGGCTTGTGGGTCGGGCGGGGGCTCTGCGGCACCTGCTGGGTCGGGCGGGGGCGTGGCGGCGTCGGCGCCGCCGTCGCCGTCTTGCGTGCAGCAGTATCGGGTGTGGAGCTCCGGGCCGGCGCACGCGGCCGGGGAGAACCTGACCGCGGCGCTGAACATCCTCCAGGCCGCCAGCTCGGCGTCGGATATCGGCGCCACCAGCGCTGCTCTCAAGCGTGCCGGGGTGGCGGCCAGGACCTTGGGGCAGTCTCCCATCCCGGCATGCGCGGACCCCAGGGGGTACTGGCGGGCGGTCCTGGTGGGGATTCAGGACGCCGCTGACAACGCGGGCACGTCGCAGGGGCAGGGAGCGCTGACCGCCGCCGGGGTGGCGCTGAAGCGGATGCCGGTGCTGGAGCGCAAGCTGGCCGCCGAGCTGCGGCGGACCGTTCCCGGGCTGGGCCAGAACACCTAGCGGCGTGGTAGACGCCGCTGACCGGTGAGCCTGCTTGGCCGTGCGCGGGGGGCGCCGGCGATGGCCGCGATGGTCCCCGGGTCATGTCGTGAGGGTGCAGATCCGCCGTCCACCGCCTCAACACGACCGCAGACGACTTGCGCGGCGGTCCCCACCGCACGTGGGCGGTGACCTACCAGGCACACCATACGGAGCTCACTGCGCTGACCGGGGACGGGGGAGTCACCGTCAAGCCGACACCGCGGTCGGCCTGGTGGTGGTGGCTCACCACGACCGGCCGGACCTGCCGGACACCCTCAAGCTCATCGACCCCAACAAAGGCGCGCTGCGGCGCCGCCTGGCCAAGGCCACCCCGCTGGGCGCCGCCGGCCACCTCATCCTGGTGAGCCTGCCCGATTTCGGCGCGGCGCTGACCCACGCCACGTGCACCCTGGAAGCATCGACCTGACAACGGGGATGCCAACGGTCAGGTTCAAGCTGCCGGCCGGCCGACTCCCGATCCCCGATGCCGTGTTCAGCCCTGACGGCACCAAGGCCGCCCTCCAGCTCACGCGCGCCAGCCGAGATCCCCGCTTCACGACCGGGTCGCCGTACCCGCCCGCCGACGTAGTGATCCTTCACCTGCATACCGGCAGCCTCGACATCGTCCCCGGCCTCGAGTTGCCTCCACTGACCCGGGCCGGGCTGGCGTTCGACGCCACCGGGAGGTGGCTGCTCACGACGGTCAGCGAAGGTTGACGCGGCCAGTTGCTGACCTGGCGGCAGGGCATGCCCGGTCCCGCCCTCGTGACCACGCTGCCAGGGCCGCTCGCGACAGACACGCCGCTGCTCCCCACGTCGTCCTCGCAGCGCAACAGCTAGCGCGGCTAGGTCCCCGGGACCGGCAGATACCCGGGCAAGGCTCTTGCTGGATCCCGGCATGTCTGCTCCCGCACACGATCTCTGCCCACGGCCGCGCCGAACTATCGGCGCGACAGCTCCGTCGACGGTGACCCGGTAGCGCATCCCCGGTCGCGCGACAAGGTCGTCGAAAAAAGATCGCGCGGCGG
>DAITAE010000458.1:0-4135 GCA_036824445.1 Streptosporangiaceae bacterium
CTACCCCCATCGAGCGGGGAAGCGCTACCTGGCGGACGCGATCGCCGACCATGCCTCGCGCTCCGAAGCGGCGGCACCGCCGGGCTCGCTCGGGTTCGAGCTGCTGCGCCAACGACGAGCCGAAGCAGCGCTCGAGCGCTGAGCTGCCCGAATCGCGCAGCTGCAGGCCCAGCAGCCTCAGCAATAGCGCCGTCACGTTAGGGACGGCCAGACACCCCGGGAGGAGCACACTCATGAAGACCACCCAAGTCACGCCGTACTCCGCGCTACCGAATAGCACTGTCCGGGCAGCGAACGGCATCAGCTACGCGTACCGGGACACCGGTGGGCCGCGGTAGGAAAGGAGGCCTCAGTGATGGCGGATGACGAGGTAACCCGCAACCTCAAGGGCATGGATGAGCTCGACTTCGTGGGATGGAACAGCGCCGACTGGCACGGCGTGTTCGCCCACTACCATACCGACGACGTTCTTGTAGATCACGTCCCACCCGGTCAAATTCGGATCCGGAGACTGGACGTGCGTGGTCGGAGAGTTCGAAGGTGGTGGCCGGATGGTGACCGTCGCGAAATGGCGCGACGGCGCAATCGCCGAGGAATACATCTGGATGTAGCGCCTGCCGCGACCCTGCGGCCCGGGTGGTTATCTTTCGACGAGCTGTGGGAGGCACATTCGAGGGAACTAGTCGCAGCAATCGCATGAGAGCAAGGGATGACGGGTCGAAGTCCACCACTTGACGGGACGCGACCGAGGCCAGTCGTCCTCAGCGAGCCCGAGCGTGCCATCGAGGCTCTTATGGAACTGCTTCTCCTGTATTTGTGTCCGGGCCTGAGTAGGGGATGTAGATTCCCGGCACCTGCATGATCATGTCCTGTGTCCGGTTAAGTAGATGACTGCGGCGGGCCGAGGGCCGCAGCGACTGCTTTGCCACGGCGTGCTCATCACTCGCACGGAAGCAGCTCTCCGAGCTGGAGCGCGCCGCACAGACGTGATCATTGGTGTCATCGCGGTGTGGCGCGTTCCCACCAGTCGATGGTTTCTGCGTCGGCTGTCATGCGGTCGAGGATGCCGGCGATGAGCTCGGCGTGGGTGCCTCCGCCACAGGCGTCTCATCCACGGTGCAGGCGCCGGTCTCGCCGTCCCGGTAGCGGTCGATCGCCGCGGCGCCGTGGCTGAGCAGCCCGGCCAGCTGCGCCTGATGGTAGGCGCTCACCCGTTCGCGGGCGGCGCGCCGTTCGGCCTTGGTGCCCATAACTGGGGACGGTACCCCTCTTCCGCCCGGGTCCGGCGCGGGTGGCCGCGGAACCGGGCACCGAGCAGTCGCCATATGCGCGCCCGGCTTGCTGCCGGTGCTGACCAGCCGCCCCATAGATCCAGCCGTTCGGCACTGGCTTCGATGGCGCTAGCCACAGGTCGGAATGTGTAGATCGGCAGATACCTGCGCGCCAGGAGCAGACCAGCGCCAGTCACGGAGCGTGATCTAGGCTCAGACGCAGCGTGAAGCCAGATCGCCGAGTATGAGCGGCCCCGTGAGTGCCTAGTTCGCGGGGGATCAGCGTCGCAGAACAGCCAGTTCGGGCGCTGCCGGGTCCGCGAGAGACCGGTAATTTCCACGGCTCGGTCGACCGGCTTCGGCGGGTCGGTCCCAGTCCATGACCGCCATGGTCACTTACGCGTACGACCGGACGCTCGCATGGGCAGTATCCGCACCTTGAAGCGGCGGCTTGCTCATGGCTGGGTTTCCGATTGGAGTTCGCCGAGGGCTTGGGTGGTCTGGGTGAGGGTGTAGGTGAGGGCGTGGTTCCAGCCCATGTCCGCGCCGCGGGCGCGGAGCTCCCGCGCGCGCTCTTCGCTCAGGGCTGCGGTCACGGTCGAGCTGACCCGCTGGGCGAACATCGGCCCTTCGACGACGTAGGTTTCGGCGGCACCCCTGGATGGTCGCGGCGGCCTCAGGCCGGGTGGTGGCCAGCGTGCCCGCGATCATGGGGAGGATGACGCCCATCAGGCGGCGGTCGCCGCCCCACTGGAGGCGGCCGATGGCACGGCGGCCGAGTTCGAGCGTGGCGGCCCGGTCGCCTACCAGAAACGCGATCCCGGCCGCCCAGATCAGGTCGACGGCACTCTGATAGCCGAGCTCTGTGCTGAGTTCGCGGCTTTCGCGCAGACAGGCGAGAGCCTCCTCGGGGTCGGTGCTGGCGACGGCCGTGCCCACGGCGAGCAGGCTGGTCGCGATCAGGGCCGGGGCGCCGACCTGGCGGGCCAGCGCGAGCGCCTCGCGCGCCAGTGGGACCGCCGCAGGCGTGTCACCGGCGAGCAGGTGATCGCCGACGGCGGAGGTGAGCTCGAGGGAGGCGTCGGCGAGGTCGCCGCCCGCCCGCGCGAGACCGGCGGCCTGTTCGGCGAGGCGGGCGGCGTCGGCGAACGCGCCGCGGATGGTCGCGATGTTTTGGCGGGCGGCGCAGACAGCCTCCTCGACCTGCCAGTCGGGGGTGGCCTGGCGCGCGCTGGCCTCGGCCGCCTGGCGGCACAGCTCCTCGGTGCCGGTCACATCCGCTCGATTCGAAGCGAACACCGCGCTGACCGCCAGGGCCAGCGGGTAGCCCGGATGCTCAGCCGCGCCGGGCAGCTCCAGGGCCGCTTCGGCGGGCAGCAGCAGCGGGTAAGTGCTCCAGATCTCGCTGGGCGCGAAGCCGGCCAGCATCCGAAACGTGGTGTCGACGTTGCCGGTGGCGATCGCCCACGACCACGCCGCGAGCAGGTTGTCCTGCTCGGCGCTGAGCCGCACCGCCCAGAACACCTCCTCGTCAGTGTCGTGGGCGTGTTCCCGGACCCGTCTGGGAAGGTCGGCGTAGTAGCCGGCGTGGCGGGCCCGCCACCGCTCGGCCTGGCCAGCTTGGTCGAGGCGTTGTTCGCCGTATTGCCGGATCGGCTCCAGCAGCCGGTAGCGGGTCTGCGGCCCGTGTTCCTCGGCTACCAACAGCGACCGCGCCACCAGGGCCGCCAGCAGCCCGAACACCGCGTCCGGATCGATGCGCTCCTCGCCGCAGACCGCCTCGGCGGCCTCCAGGGTGCAGCCACCGGCGAACACCGCCAGCCGGGCCAGCAGGACCTGTTCGGGCCCGGCGAGCAGCTGGAAGGACCAGTCAATCGTGGCCCGCAGCGTCTGGTGCCGTGCCTCCGCGCCGCGGCGGCCGGGCGCGAGCACCGCGAAACTGCGCTCCAGCTGCCGGGCCAGCTCCGCCGGGGTCATCGCCGGCACCCGCGCCGCCGCCAGCTCGATCGCCAGCGCGATCCCATCCAGCCGCCGCACCACCGCGGCGACCGCCGCCGCGTTCTGGGCGGTCACCGTGAAGCCGGGCTTGACCGCGGCGGCGCGCTCGGCGAACAGCCGCACCGCCTCCGCCTGCGTGATCGCCGCCAGATCCGCGCCGACGCCGGGCACCCGCAGCGGGGGCACCGGCACCAGATGTTCCCCCTCGATCGCCAGGCCCTCGCGGCTCGTGGCCAAGATCGCCAGTCGTTCACACGACCGCGCAAGGTTCTCGGCCAGCGCCCCCGCCAGCACCTGCTCACAGTTATCCAGCACCAGCAGCAGCTGTTTGCTGCGCAAGAACTCCACTAGCGCCTGGCGGGTGCTCTGCCCGGCCCGGGCGGTCAGCGAGAACACCGCCGCGACCGCATCATCGACCCCGGCGGGGTCGCGGAGCGGGGCCAGCTCAGCAAGCCACGCGCCGTCACCGAACCGCCCCGCCACCTGGGTGGCGGCCTGCAATGCCAGCCGGGTCTTGCCCACCCCGCCGGGCCCGGTCAGCGTCACCACCCGCGCCTGGCCCAGCGCGGCCGCGGTCTGCTCCAGCTCCCGCTCCCGGCCGACGAACGAGCTCACCTGGACCGGCAGATTCCCGGGGCGCGCCGCAACAGTGCGAATCGGCGGGAACTCGGCCGGCAGGTCGGTGTGGGTCAGCTGGTAGATCAGCTCCGGCTCGGCCAGATCACGCAGCCGGAACTCCCCGAGCCGCTTCAGGCCGAACCCGCCGCCCAGCCGCCCGCCCACTAGGTCACGCGTGGTCTTGGTGACCAGTACCTGCCCGCCGTGCCCGGCGGCCTTCACCCGGGCGCACCGGTTGATCGGCGCGT
>DAITAE010000459.1:0-4134 GCA_036824445.1 Streptosporangiaceae bacterium
AGGCCACCACCGACCAGCACGCGCAGGACTCCGCCGACCTCGCGCAGTACGGCTATAAGCAGGAGCTGAAGCGCACGCTCGGGCTGGGCAGCTCGTTCGCGGTCGCGTTCAGCTACATCTCACCGTCGACGGGGATCTTCACCCTGTTCGCGCTGGGCCTGACCACCCTCGGCGGGGTGTTCATCTGGACCTGGCCGGTGGTCGCGCTCGGCCAGTTCATCGTCGCGCTCAACTTCGCCGAGGTCACGAGCCACTACCCGATCGCCGGCTCGGTCTTCCAGTGGACCAAGTACCTGGCGAACCGGACCTACTCCTGGTTCAACGGCTGGATCTACCTGTTCGCGGGCATCCTGACCATCACCGCCGTGGTGGCGACGCTCCCGCTGGCGCTCATCCCGGCGCTGAACGGCCTCGGCTGGCACAGCCTCGGCGTGGGTGACTCCAACACCGTGCTGCACACCCAGCTCGTCGTCGCGCTTATCACCCTCGTGGTGATCACCGTGCTGAACATCTACGGCGTACGGCTGGTCGCCCTCATCAACAACACCGGGGTGGTCTTCGAGATCCTCGGCATGTTCGTGTTCGCGCTGGTGCTGCTCGCCTTCCACAACCACCAGGGCATCGGTGTGGTGACCAACAGCGGCGGCGTCCACGTCGCGCCCAACACGTTCCTGGCGGCCATGTTCATGAGCCTGTTCGTCATCTACGGCTTCGACACCGCCTCCACGCTCGCCGAGGAGACGCGCGACCCGCGCCGCTCGGCGCCCAAGGCGGTGCTCTACGCGGTGATCGGCGCGTTCATCATCGGCGGCGTGTTCCTGCTGGGGACGCTGGTGGCGATCCCCGAGCGGCTGGGCGTGAAGGGGGCGATGGCGGCGAACGGCGGCCTCGGCCTCGGCCCGGCGCAGATCATCGACGCGAACTTCTCCACCGGCTTCGCGACCCTCTACCTGCTGGTGGTCTCCGCGGCGATCTTCGTCTGCTGCCTGTCGATCATGGCGTCCACCATCCGGCTGTGCTTCGGGATGTCCCGCGACAACACGCTCCCCTTCTCCAAGCCACTGGCGAAGGTCTCGCCGAGCCTGCACACGCCGGTATGGACCTGCATCGCGATCGCCGTGATCGCGGCGATCCCGTTCATCCAGTACTCCGGGGCCGGGATCATCGCCATCGCCGCGACCGGGACGATCTACATCAGCTACTTCCTCGGCAACATCATCATCCTTCGTGCCCGCGCCCGCGGCTGGCCGAAGACCGCCGCACCGTTCCGGCTGGGCCGCTGGGGGATGCTGGTGAACATCCTCGCCCTGGTGTACGGCGGGGCGATGATCATCAACTTTGCCTGGCCGAGGGCCGTCCCCTTCACCAACCCCAAGCCCAACCAGTCCGGCGGGCTGCTCAACTTCCACATCGGGTTCCTGAACGACATCCCGATCTTGTGGACGGTGTTCGTCTTCATCGTCCTGCTCGGGACGATCTACTACCTGGCGGTGGGGCGGAGGAAGGAGTTCGCTCCGGTCATCGCCCCAGCCGGTGACGACGCGCCGCTGGTGCCCGGGGCGAAGCAGGACGGGTGACTAGCTGACCGATGCCCCTGACGCCGAAACAGCGCAGGACGCGGGTGGCGCCGGAAGTGCTCGGCCTGGCGCCGCCGGAGATCCTGCGGGGATCGGGCGCCACCGTGTACGGCCAGATCGAGGACTGGCTGGCGGAGGCGATCGGGGCCGGGCGGCTCGCGCCCGGCGACCGCATGCCAGCCGAGCAGGACCTGGCCGCCTGGCTCGGGGTGAGCCGGATGACCCTGCGCCAGGCGCTGGCCAAGCTCGCCAGGCGCGGGCTGGTGACCCGCGCCGTTGGCCGCCGCGGCGGGACCTTCGTCGCCGAGCGCAAACTGGAGCAGGACCGCACCACGCTGGCCGGGTTCTCCGAGCAGCTACGGCGGCACGGGATACAGCCGGGCGCCCGCGTGCTCTTCGCGACGCAACGGCCGGCCGGCCCGGTGTCGGCCGCCGCGCTCGGGCTGCGGGAGGGCGACCCGGTGCACGAGGTACGGCGGGTGCGGCTCGGCGACGGCCGCCCGATCGTGCTCGAGCAGTCGCTGTTCCCGGCGGCGCTTTTTCCCGGGCTGCTCCAGTGCCGGCTCGACGGGTCACTCTACGAGCTGCTGGAGACCCGGTACGGCCAGCGCCCGCACCGGGCACGGGAGAGCCTGGAGCCGGTCACCGCCGGGGTCAGGGAGGCGGAGGCGCTGGAGGTGGCCGAGGGCGCGCCGCTGATGCTCGTCGAGCGGGTCGCCTACGACCGGGCCGGGCAGCCCGTCGAGTTCGCCCGCGACCTGTTCCGCGGTGACCGCACCCGGATCGTCATGTGGACGTCGGAGCTGGCCGGCGTCGTCTGACCCCGTGCTCCCGGCTCAGCCGGACACCTTCACCTCGTGCCACAGCCCGCCGTTCACGTTGAGGTTGTTGCCCTTGGCGTCGCCGGGTGCGCCGTCGGCGACGTAGGTGTACAGCGGATGGCCGTTGTAGGTGGCCTGCAGCGAGCCGTCCGACCGCTTGATGGTGCCCACCTTGCCGGGCACTCCCGAGCTCAAGGTCACCGGGCCCTTGACCGGCGACCAGTAGCCGGCGCAGCTGTTGTTGCAGGCCGACTTGGTGGCGGTATCCGGGCCGAACCAGTACAGGGTGAAGCCCTTGCCGTTCACCAGGACCTTGACGCCGCTGATCTGCGCCGTCCGCAGGCCGCCGCCCGCGGACACGGGGGCGCTGCTGCCGCTCGCCGCCGCCACCGAGCCGCCGAGTACGACCAGGGCCAGCACCGACACGCCGGCGACCAGCAGCCCCGCCCCCGGCACGCCGTCCCGCAGCCTGGCGCTGATCCCGGTGCCCGCCACGTGGCGGCCCGCCGCTCCGGGCGCGGGCGTCAGCGCCAGCATTCCCAGCGCCGCAGCGGCTGCCACCTCGATCACGCCGGCGACGATGCCCGCGGTGGTGCGTACCTCCTTGAACCCGAACAGGCCGAACCAGAGCGACAGCAGGTAGCCGCCCAGGGTCGCGAGCGCGAAGCCGGCCCCGGCCGCTGCGGCCAGCCGGCCACCGGTGGCCAGCACGGCAAGCCCGAGGGCGAACGCGGCGATCACCTGAAGCAGGAACAGCCAGCCGATCGTCGGGATGGAACGGTACCCGGTCAGGTACAGGTCAAGGTGCATCGCGGCGGTCGCGACCAGCAGCCCGCCCCCTATGAGCCGCAGAGCGAGCCGTGGCCCGCCCGCCACTGGCCGCGGCTCGGTGCGCATATGCCTATCTTGAGGCAGAACGGGACTGCTGTCAGTACCCGTAGCCGCCGCCGCTGCTGCTGCTGCTGGGGGTGCTGCCGCCTCCGGAGGAAGCCCCGGCGGGCTTCGCGCCGGACGGGGTCATCTCCCACCACTTGCCGCCCGAGAGGGTCTTCCCGTTGCCCTTGGCCTGGCCGGGGGCGGTGTCGCCCACGAAGGTGTACAGCGGGTGCCCGGCGTAGGTGGCCTGCTTTGAGCCGTCGGAGCGGGTGATCACGCCGATCTTGCCCGTGACGCCGGAGCCCGCGTTGACCGGGCCCTTGAGCGGCGGCCAGAAGTGAAGGCAGGAGCCGTTGCAGTTCGACTTGGACGAGGTGTCGATCGCGAACCAGTACAGCGTCATCCCCTGGGCGTCGGTCACCACGGTCGTGCCGCCGATCGTCGTAGTCTTCAGCATCGCGCCCGAGGCGCTGGAGGCGGCACTCGGCGCCGAACTGGCCGCCGTACCCCCGCCAGAGCCCGAGGACGAGCTCCCGCACGCAGCGAGGACCAAGGCGGCGGCGGCGAACCCGGCGGGCGCCCACCACTTGCCACGCATCGCATCTCTCCATTCATCGTTGAGGTTCCGATACCCCAGATCACGTAGCGACCAACCCATTCGTTCACCGGAGCGCGAGAATGCCTGTGGACAGGACGAACCCAGCAGCGAGGCGGGAGCACATGACTGACCACCCGGGCGGCGGGGGCCCGCCCGTCACCAGCGACGACCGCGACGGCACCGAGCCGGATGCCCGCTACACCTTCGCCAACGAGCGGACCTTCCTGGCGTGGAGCCGCACCTCGCTCGCGCTGGTGGTCGG
>DAITAE010000460.1:0-4131 GCA_036824445.1 Streptosporangiaceae bacterium
CGGATCACGAACGAGACGAAGAACGGCACCAGCAGCATGAGCAGGAAGAAGTTCTTCCTGCGGCCGCCGTAGAAGGCGATCCAGTAAGCGATCGGGAACGACACCAGCAGGTCGATCAGCGTCGCGGCGCCCGCGAAGTAGATGCTGGTGACGAACTGGGTGTGGTACAGGCTCAGCTGCTGGCCGAACTCGCCCCAGTGCCAGGTCATGACGCAGGCCCCGGTGGCCGGGTTGCATGTCTGCAGCGACAGCGACAGCATCACGACCAGCGGGATCAGGAAGAGCACCAGCAGCCACAACCCGGCGGGCAGGGTCAGGAGGTAAGGCGCGAGCACCTTCCCGGGCCTGACCCGGCCGCGGCGGGGGGCTATGCGCCCTGCGTGATCGGCAGGAACAGGTCGTTCCACGCCTTCACTTCTTCCGCGTTCTTGTACGTACGGTAGTTCCTCGCCTGCTTGAGGTATTCCTCCGTCGGGAAGACGGTCGGCGCGTTCGCCGTCACCGACGTCGGCAGCCCGATCTCGGGCTTGAGATCCTTCAGTGCCTGCTGCGCCCAGCCGGTGGGGTTCAGCAGCACCTCCTTGGCCGCCGGCACCGGGCACACGTAGTCGTTGTAGTACTCCACCACGGCCTGCGCCTGCGGGTCGTAGTAGTAGTCCATGACCGCCATGGCATCCTTGGGGTTCTGGGCGTAGAGCGGGATGCACATGTTGTCGGTCCAGAACATCATGCCCTGCTCCGGGACCATCATCTTGAGGTCGGCGTACTTGCTGTTGAGGTTCGCCTGGAAGATGTCGCCCGACCAGGCCTGGGTGACCACGGTGTCGCCGTTCTTGAAATGGCCGATATAGCTCTGGTCGTAGTAGGCGCGGACGATGCCGTCGCTCTTCTGCTGCTGCAGCTTCTTGGCGGACTTCGCCCAGTCGGACTCGGTGGAGGTGGCGGGGTCGATCCCGAGCGCGAGCATTCCGATACTGCCGAGCTCGTACACGTCGGACATCATGCCGATCTTCCCCGCGTACTTCTTGTCGAACAGGATGTCCACGCTGCTGCCGGGGTTCTTGATCACCGACGAGTTGTAGGCGACCGTCGTGTAGCCGGACTGCCAGGCCATCGTGTACTTGTTGCCCCGGTCCCAGGCGGGGTTCTTTACCAGCGGACCGGCGTTCTTGTAGAAGTTCTTCATCATGGACTGGTCGAGCGGGATCAGCCAGTGGTTCTGCAAGAGGTAGCCGAGCGCGTTGGGGGTGTTGTTCGTCATCACGATGATGTCGAAGCCGGTGTACTGCTGGGCCGCCAGCGACGGCCTGATCTTGGCGTAGAAGGACACGTTGTCGTTGATCGGCTCGGTGTAGTTGACATTGATGCCGCTGGTCTGCTCGAAGTGCTGAAGCGAGGGATGCTTGCCGTTGAGCACGTCGAGGTAGTACGGCCAGTTCGCGAAGTTGACCGTGTGGTGCAGCTGCTGCTTGGCCCACCACGCCTCGGTGCCGACCCCGCCGGCCGGGCTGGACCCGCTCGGTGCCGCGTTGCCCTTCACGCCGCAGGCGGCGAGGAACGCGGCCAGGCCCATCGCACCTGCCCCGGTGCCGGCGGACGCGAGCACCTGCCGGCGGGAAAGCCGCGGCTGGCTCAGGCCCCGCCATAGTGATGGGTCCATCGGAGCCTCCTGCCGCTTGGGCCCGGGGGCATCCTGTTCTTTCATTTTGTTCCTCCTTGCGGGGCCGGCCGACTAGCCGACCGGGTACGAATGCTCGGGCTGCCAGGACAGCCACACGCTGTCCCCGCGGGCGGCCACGTCGGCCGCCGTTGCCGAGTTCTGCTGGAAGACGACGATGTCGGAACCGGCCGTGGTGCTCACCGAGAAGTTGGTCGACGTGCCGAGGTAGACCACCTCGGCGACGGTCCCGCGCAGGGCGCAGCCCTCCCCCGGCGGGCGCGCGGTCGTCAGGTCGATCTTCTCCGGCCGGACCGTGAGCTCAAGCTGGGAACCCGGGCTCACCGCGCGGTCGGCGACCGGCACGATGATCCGCTCCTCCGGGCTTATCTCGATGATCGCGCGATCGCCGTCCAGGCGGGTGACGGCGCCGGCGATGAGGTTGGACGTGCCGATGAAGCCCGCGACGAACCGGGTCGCCGGGTGCTCGTAGATCTCCCGGGGGGTTCCGAGGTGCTCAATGAGCCCGTCGTTCATGACCGCGATCCGGTCCGACATGGTCAGCGCCTCGCCCTGGTCATGCGTCACATACACGAAGGTGATGCCGACCTCGCGCTGAATCCGCTTCAGCTCCACCTGCATCGCCTGGCGCAGCTTGAGGTCGAGCGCGCCCAGCGGCTCATCCAGCAACAGCGCGCGGGGGTGGTTGACCAGCGCTCTGGCGAGCGCCACCCGCTGCTGCTGGCCGCCCGACAGCTCTCGCGGGCGCCGCTCACCCCGCCCGGCCAGGTCCACGATCTCCAGCATCTCGCCCACCCGGCGGGTGATCTCGGGCTTGGCGACCGCCTTACGGCGCAGCCCGAAGGCCACGTTCTCGAACACGTTCATGTGCGGGAACAGGGCATAGGACTGGAACACCATGTTGACGTCACGCTTGTTCGGCGGGATGTCGGTCACATCGGCGCCGTGCAGCCGGATCGCGCCCGCGGTCGGCTCCTCGAACCCGGCGACCATCCGCATCGTGGTGGTCTTCCCGCACCCCGACGGGCCCAGCAGCGAGAAGAACTCTCCCTCAGCGATCGCCAGGTCGATGCCGCCCACTGCGACGATGACCTCGCCACGCGCGCGGAACTCCTTCACCACTCCGGACAGTTCGATCGCCGGCAGCGGCCCGTCCCCCTGCCCGCCCCGGCGGGGTTGTGCCGTCTCCGCGCCCGCCGTGGCCAGGCTCTGCTCGGCCACGGGTCTGGTTCCCGCTACCGCGGGCACATGCCTTTCGGTCATCTCAGGCCGGTATCCCTCTTCTCGCCGGGGTCGCCGCCCCGCACCCGAATCCTACGGGCCGGGGAGCTCATCACCGGCCAGCGTAGGACGAAATGATCTTCACGATACATGTCAGCAGTATCAACCGAATCAGTTGTGCGATCCGTAGAATACAACGGATTCAGCAAGGTTACCGACACGGCGGATAACGTTCCGGCCGCGCCTCGCAGCTCAGTCACCGAAGTAGCTCATAACGTGCTTGATCCGGGTGTAGTCCTCGAATCCGTATATCGACAGGTCCTTGCCGTACCCGGAGTGCTTGAAACCGCCGTGCGGCATCTCGGAGACGAACAGGATGTGGGTGTTGATCCAGACGGCCCCGAAGTCCAGCTGGCGCGCCACGCGCATGGCCCGGCCGTGGTTCCGGGTCCAGACGCTCGCGGCCAAGCCGTACTTTACCCCGTTCGCCCAGCGCACCGCCTGCTCCTCGGAGCTGAACTGCTGCACCGTGATGACGGGGCCGAAGATCTCCTCCTGGATCATCTCGTCGTCCTGCCGCAGGCCGGCGACGACGGTCGGGGCGAAGCAGTAGCCGCGGTCCCCCACCTGGTGGCCGCCGGTCAGGACCTTGGCGTGGTCCGGCCGCCGGTCCAGGAAGCCCTGAACCCGGGACAGCTGCACCGGGTTGTTCAGCGGGCCGTAGTCGGCACCCGGCACGTCCAGCCCGCCCACCGTGGTTCCCCGGGCCCGCTCGGCGAGGGCGGCGGTGAGGCTGTCCGCGATGGCGGGCCCGGCAAGCACCCGGGTGGCCGCGGTGCAGTCCTGCCCGGCGTTGTAGTACCCGGCGGCGGCGACGCCGGCCGCTGCGGTCGCGACGTCCGCATCGTCGAACACCACGACGGGCGCCTTGCCGCCGAGTTCCAGGTGGACCCGCTTCAGCCCGTCGGCGGCGGCCCGCGCAACTTCGGTGCCCGCCCGCACCGACCCGGTGATGGACACCATCCGCGGGATCTCGTGGCTGACCAGGGACCGGCCGGTGGCGGCGTTGCCGCAGATCACGTTGAACACGCCGGGCGGCAGGAACTCCGCGGCGATCTCGGCCATCATCAGGGTGCTCACCGGCGTGGTGTCCGACGGCTTGAGCACCACCGCGTTGCCTGCTGCGAGCGCGGGGGCGAACTTCCAGACCGCCATCATCATCGGGTAGTTCC
>DAITAE010000035.1:0-16050 GCA_036824445.1 Streptosporangiaceae bacterium
GGCGGGCAGCGGCGCCGGGTGGAGCTGGCCAGGATCCTGTTCTCGGACGCGCAGACGCTGCTGCTCGACGAGCCCACCAACCACCTGGACACCGACTCCATCGCCTGGCTACGCGATCACCTCCGCACATTCCGCGGCGGGGTGGTGATCATCAGCCATAACGCCGGGCTGCTGGAGGCGGTGGTCGGCAGGATCTTCCACCTCGACGCCGACCGTGCCGCGCTCGACGTCTACAACGTCGGCTGGCGGGCGTACCTGGAGCAGCGCGAGACCGACGCGCGCCGGCGCAGGCGGGAGGCGCGTGGCGCCGAGCGCCAGGCAGCCGCCCTGCAGGCGCAGGCGGACAAGATGCGGGCGAAGGCGACGAAGGCCAGGGCCGCCCAGAGCATGGAGCGCCGGGCGCGGCGGCTGCTGGCGGGAGTGAGCGCCGAACGCCCCGCGGGCCGGGTGGCGCGGCTGCGCTTCCCGGTGCCGGCCCCCTGCGGCAAGACCCCGCTGACCGCGACGGACCTGTCGAAGTCCTACGGCTCGCTGGAGGTCTTCACCGGGGTAGATGTGGCGGTGGACCGGGGCGCCAGGATCGTCGTCCTCGGCCTCAACGGTGCGGGCAAGACCACGTTGCTGCGCCTGCTGGTCGGGCTGGAACAGCCCGACACGGGACAGGTCACGCCCGGCCACGGGCTGCGCCTTGGCTACTACGCGCAGGAGCACGAGACGCTGGACGGCGAGCGTACGGTGCTGGACAACATGCGGTCGGCCGCGCCGGACCTGCCCGACGGCGAGCTTCGCGGCATCCTCGGGTCCTTCCTCTTCTCCGGCGAGGCGGTCGCCAAGCCCGCCGGGGTCCTGTCCGGCGGGGAGAAGACCCGGCTCGCGCTCGCCCTGCTGGTGGTGTCGGGCGCGAACGTGCTGCTGCTCGACGAGCCGACCAACAACCTGGATCCTGCGAGCAGGGCGGAGATCCTGGCCGCGCTGCGCCGTTACCGGGGTGCGATCGTGCTGGTCACCCACGACGAAGGGGCGGTCGAGGCGCTGGCGCCCGAGCGGGTCATCCTGCTGCCGGACGGCGTCGAGGACTCCTGGAGCGAGGAATTGGCCGACCTCGTAGCGCTGGCCTGAGAGGCCCCGGCAGCTGGACCGCCGGGCTCGCGTGTCCCCGCATCCCGGCCGAAGGTATTGTCGTCGCCGCCGATAGCCCCGCTATTGGCTCCTCCTTCGCCTTGCCATACAGGCGGAAGACCCGCTCCGCGTCGTGCCGAAGGCGCGCCAACGGCAGAGCCAGCGCTCTGCTGCCGGGGACTCCAAGCCGAAAATGCGGTGATCATTTACCTCGATCTGGGTAGCCGATCGGGCGGTAATTTGTGATCATGATGGAAAAGGCGGGTAACGCAGCGATCACTTCAGCTCACGGGAGGTACGCGTGGCCGAGACCCTCAAGAAAGGTACCCGCGTCACCGGCGCCGACCGGGCCAAGCTCGCGTCGGACCTGAAGAAGAGGTACGACGCGGGCGAGAGCATCCGCTCGCTTGCCGCGGCGACCGGCCGTTCCTACGGCTTTGTGCACCGTATCCTCACCGAGAACGGCGTATCGCTGCGCGGCCGCGGCGGCGCCACCCGGGGCAAGGCACGCGCGAGGCGCTGAGGGGACGGTGACGCCCGCCCCGGCCAAACTCGCCCGCGCGGGCCTGCGGCTGGATCTGGGCCAGCCGGCGACCGGCGCCGCCACGGTGACCTTGTCCCGTCCTGAGCGGCGCAATGCTATGACGCCGGGCACATGGCGCGGCCTCGCGGCCATCGGGCGATCCCTCCCGGACGGCGTGCGGGTGGTCGTGGTCCGCGGGGAAGGCCCCTCGTTCTCGGCGGGGATCGACCTGCGGCTGCTTGGCGGCGAAGGCGTGGCCGGCGAGGAGCCGCTGCCCCGTCCCGCGGACCCGGGCTTCGAGGACTGGATCGCTTCCTGCCAGGAGGGATTCAGCTGGCTCCATGAGCCGTCCATCGTGTCGGTGGCGGCGGTACGCGGCCACGCGATCGGGGCCGGCTTCCAGCTTGCGCTCGCCTGTGACCTGAGGATTCTCGCGGACGACGCGCGGCTGTGCATGAGGGAGCCCACCTTGGGCCTGGTCCCCGATCTCATGGGGACAAAGCCACTTGTCGACATTGTCGGCCTGCCACGAGCGCTGGAGCTGTGCCTGACCGGGCGCTCGGTGGTGGCGGAGGAGGCGCGCGCACTCCGGCTCGCCGAGCTGGTCGTGCCAACGGACGACCTGGATGCCGCGACCGCCGACCTCGTTGCCGCGATACTCACCCTCGACCCGGCCACGGCCCGCGCCACCAAGGGGCTGCTGGCCCAGGCACCCGGTCACACCCCGGCGCAGCAGGCGGCCGCGGAACGCCGGGCGCAGGCCGCGCTGCAGCGAGACCGGCTCACGGGCGGGTGAGGCGGCCGGCGGGCGCGTAGACAGCCACACCGTCATCCCAGGAGACCACCAGCCGGCCCTGCGCGGAGAGCAGTTCCAGGTGCGCCCGCGTCTCAGTCACGGCGAGCATCTGGTTGAACGGGTCGAGGTCGTCCAGGCGGCGGCCGCGGCGCGTCCAGCGCAGCGCGCGGGCCACCTGGTAGGCGGTGCCGGCCCCCGCCGCCACCGCCTCGGCGCAGCTGCTGAGCCGGTCGCGATGGTGGCCGAGAAGCTCGTCGATGCGCGCGTGGGCGCTCGCGGTGACCGGGCCGTGGGCCGGGAGCAGCCGCATGTCGGGCAGGGCCCGGACCACCCGCAGCGACTCCAGGTAGTCACCGAGCGGCTGGCGGGCCGACACCGGCTCGAACCCGATCGACGGGGTGATGTGCGGCAGCACGTGGTCGCCGGCGAAGAGCAGCCCGGCCCCCGCGTCGGTGAACACGACATGGCCCTGGGTATGGCCCGGTGTCGGCACCACCTGCAAGGTCCGCCCGTCCAGCCCGATCTCCTGATGGGGCAGCAGCCACTCGTCCGGCTCTTCCCAGCCTGGCGGGCGCCCGCGCGGTGCGGCACCAAGCTCGCGGAGACGCTCGAGCACCACGTCGGCTCCGCTCGCCTGCAACTGCCTGATCTGCGGCTCGAACGGGCGGGCGCCACCCGCGAGGATCGCCCGGATGGCTCCGTGCTCCCCGGCGCCCAGGCTCACCTTGCTGCCAAAGATGCGCCGCAACTCCACCGCCTGCGTGTAGTGGTCGCGGTGCACGTGCGTGACGAGAAAGTGCCGCACGTCGCCGAGCCCGCACCCGAGCATCGCGAGCGCGGCCGCCAGCGCCTCACGGGACTCGCTGAGCGCCCAGCCGCTGTCGACGAGCACGAGCCCGTCGCCGTCCTCGAGGACATAGACGTTCACCGCCCGCAGGCCGTCGGTGGGCAGCGGAAGCGGCACCCGGTGCACGCCGGGGGCGACGGTGAACAGACCGGGATCGGCCCAGTGGCCGGTGCTGGCCCCGGCTTCAGCGCTCACGTGCGTCCTCTGCTCGTCGGTATGGCCCTTCCATGATCGCGCATAAGTGCCGGCGCCCTGGCGGCGCGTCCACGCCGTCCTGGCCGCCACTACCTGGCCTGCCGGTTCGCCGTTAGCTGACGCGGGAAGAGCCCGGCCGGCGCCAGCGTTGCCCTGTTCATGTCCGCCGCCAACTGGCATGCCTACCGCTCGTTCAGCCGCGACAGCTCCATCACTCACCAGCGGCTCAAGCCGGGCATCGTCCGGCGGGTCGCTTCCTATGCCCGCCCCTACCGGTGGACCCTCGCGCTGTTCCTCCTCGCCACCTGCGTGTCGGCGGTGATCACTGTCGCTGTGCCGCTGCTGCTCAAGACGATCATCGACCGCGGCATTCTCAAAGACAACGTCGAGGTCGTCCTCTGGGTGGCCGGCCTGGTCGCGGCGCTTGCCGTGGTCGGCGCCCTGATCTCGATCGCCACCCGCTGGCTGTCGGCGCGGACCGGCGAGGGGCTCATCTACGACCTGCGCACCCAGGTGTTCGGGCACGTGCAGCGGCAGCCGATCGCGTTCTTCACCCGTGCCCAGACCGGCTCGCTGGTCAGCAGGCTCAACAGCGACGTCATCGGCGCGCAGCAGGCCCTCACCTCCACCCTGTCCGGCGTCGTGTCCAACGCCCTGACCCTCCTCCTGGTCCTGATCGCGATGCTGTCGCTGTCCTGGCTGGTGACGGTGGTCGCCCTGGTGCTGCTCCCCATGTTCGTCATCCCCGCCCGGCTGGTCGGCCGCCGCCTGCAGCGCTACACCAGGGAATCGATGCAGCTCGACGCCGAGATGGGCAGCACGATGACCGAGCGCTTCAACGTCGCCGGCGCGATGCTGGTGAAGCTGTTCGGCAACCCGAACGAGGAGGCGCGCGTCTTCGCCGGCCGGGCGGCCAAGGTCAGGGACATCGGCGTCGTCACCGCCATGTACGGCAGCACGCTGTTCATCGCGCTTTCCCTGCTCGCGTCCATGGCCACGGCGGTCGTCTACGGCCTCGGCGGCGGCCTGGTCATCCACGGCGTCTTCCAGCTCGGCACGCTCGTCGCGCTGACTGCCCTGCTCGCCCGGCTCTACGGGCCGATCACCGCGCTTTCCAACGTCCAGGTGGACGTCATGACGGCACTGGTCAGCTTCGACCGGGTGTTCGAGGTGCTCGACCTCCAGCCGCTCATCACCGAGCGCCCGGGAGCGGTGCCGCTGCCCGTGCCCGCTGGCGGCAACGGCGGCGGCCCGGCGCCCGCGCCGCCGGTGGAGTTCGACCGGGTCTCGTTCCGCTACCCAACGGCCAGCGAGGTGTCGCTCGCCTCCCTGGAGTCGATCGCGCTGCCCGTGCCCGAGCGGGCCGGCAGCGGGCAGGACGTGCTGCACGAGGTGCGCTTCACCGCGCCGTCGGGGAAGCTGACGGCCCTGGTCGGACCGTCGGGCGCGGGCAAGACCACGATCACCCACCTGGTGGCGAGGCTCTACGACCCCCAGGAGGGCCGTGTCAACATCGGCGGCCACGACCTGCGCGACCTCACCCTGGACTCGCTGCACAGCGCGGTCGGCGTGGTGACCCAGGACGCGCACATGTTCCACGACACCATCCGGGCCAACCTCTCCTACGCCCGGCCCAGTGCCACCGAAGAAGAGCTGATCGAGGCGTGCCGGGCCGCCCAGATCTGGGACCTGGTGGCCGACCTGCCCGACGGCCTGGACACCGTGGTCGGCGACCGGGGTTACCGGCTCTCGGGCGGGGAGAAGCAGCGGCTGGCGATCGCCCGCCTGCTGCTCAAGGCGCCGTCGGTTGTCGTGCTCGACGAGGCCACGGCCCACCTGGACTCGGAGTCCGAGGTAGCAGTCCAGCGCGCGCTCAAGACAGCGCTGGCCGGCCGGACCTCCCTGGTGATCGCGCACCGGCTGTCGACGATCCGGGAGGCCGACCAGATCCTGGTGATCGACCACGGCCAGGTGCGGGAACGGGGCCGGCACGAGGAACTGCTGGCGGCGGGCGGCCTGTACGCCGAGCTCTACCACACCCAGTTCGCCAGCCAGGAGACGCGGCAGGCGCCCGAAGACGGGAGCGCCGCGGCGGCTACCACCGTCAACGGCAAGTCCCGCCGGTAACGGCGCCGGTCAGGCGCCGTAGCCGACCCGGCGCAGCTCGTCGCCGGCGACCCGCTCCACCTCGGCGACCTGGGCGGCGCTCAGCAGCCGCCGCCACACGCCCGCCTCCCAGCCCGGGTCCGGCCCGGCCCGCAGCTCCAGGTGGCTGACCCCGGCCCCGGTGAACGCCGATACGGCCCTGGCCGCGGTCACCGGCTGGCGGATCATCTCCTCATAACGCAAGGTGATGAGCTGCTCGGCCGACAGCGCGTTGCGCAGCCGGGCCATCAGCCGCACGGTGCCGCGCCAGCGCATCGCGCACTTGCCGGCCACGGACAGGCCCGGCCACTCAGCCCGGTCGGCCTGGGTTTCCACGCCGAGCACGGGGTGGGCGAACTCGGCGTCCAGGTCCACGAAACCGGGGCGGAACCAGGCCAGCGCGTCGGGGTCCGCGAGCATCCCCGCCACCACGTCCCGGCCGTCACGGATAATCTGCACCAGCCGCGCATCGGGGAAGGCGTCCAGCAGTGACTCGGCGCAGTACAGCAGGTCGGGGCTGGCGTCGCCGTAGCGGCTGATGGACCTGTCGCCCACGCACGGCCCGGTGCCCTCGGCCCCGCCTGCTTCCCGGCAGGCCGCCGAGCAGCCCAGGCAGCAGTGAGGGCTCACCTGCCAGCCCTGGGCGAACGCGTCCCGCAGCACGGTGGCCGCCGCCTCCGCCTTGCCACGGGCCAGGAGAGGGTTGCGCGCGAAGGCGTGCACGACCGGCAGCACCCAGCGCTGTCCCATCGTGAAGTGGAAGCCTTCGGACCGCTTGAGCGCCCGGGCGAGGATGGTCACGCCGGAGCACGGGGCGCCGAGCACGAAAACCGGCTGCCGGACCTTGCGGCCGTTGACCACGAGGATGTGCGGACGGACCGCACCTGGCCGGGCGGAGGCCGACGTGGCGCCGGGCGGCGGCGGGCCCAGCACTCCGGTGTCCGTGGGACCGGGGGGGTCGGTCATGGGCGACCGTGCCCCGCACGGGGTGCCCTCAGGGCGACGCGGGAGCGCATCATCGCCTCCCTGTACAGCCCCGGTAGGTGTGGCGAGCCGCCACAACAGCACGAGGGTACCCGCTCGCCCGCAGACGGGGAATGAGCCCAGCCACCGGCGCCTCCAGGTCACGAGGTTTCCGGGTCCGGCCCGGACGCCTGCCCTCCGTTCGCGTTGCCCCTCCGCCCGGGTCAACGGTACCCGGGTGGCCCGGCCGCGCGCCGATGACACCGGGTCCGGCGCTCCCGGGCCCGGTGCGGGCGGGGGCCGTGCCCGCCGTAAGCTGGCAGCCGTGCCAGCACCCCGGCCGCAGCCCGCGGCGCCCCCGCCCGCGGGGTCGCGCCGGGTGCCGCCCGCCGCCGCGGCGGCGCTGGCCGCGGTGCTTGCCCTGACCCTCGCCGGCGCGGGCTGCGCGTCCTTCGACGCCACCTTCGGTCAGCGTGAGGCGGTCGTCCAGTTTCAGCCGCAGACCACCAATGCGGTCCGGCTGAAGGTCCGGGCCGCCTGTGCTCACGTGCCGCACGCCACCCCCGAGCCACTGCCCACCGGCCAGCCCGCCATGAGCCTGAGCTACGACGTGCGCTACCGGGTGGACAAGGCCAGCGACGGGGATCTCGCCCGGCTCCAGCAGTGCCTGCAGAAGTTCCGGTCCGTGGCTGGCATCGAGCTCAGCGGGCCAGCGGGCAGCTGAGCCGGTCAGCGACCCCGGTCGGCTGAACCCGCGCAGCGACCCCGGTCGGCTGATTCCGGTCAGCTGATTCGCCGGCCGATCCCGGCCGATCGGCCCTGACCGGGCACGGCTGCTCGTATGCTCACGTCCCGTGGCCCGCCATTGGATGTCCCGGCCGCCGCCCTCCGCGCGCCGCGCGGCAGCGCTCGCGGCCGCACTGGCGGTCACCGCGCTGGCGGTCACTGCGCTGGCCGACTGCGGCCTACCGAGCGGGCCGTCCGCGAACTCCGCTGCCTCGGCAGGACCGGGCGGGCAGGCCGCCCGGGCGGCACCTGCGGCCGACCCATCGCCGGCCCCGGCGGCGCAGGCGCCCGCCTGCCCGAGTGCCCCGGCCGGGTTCTCCTGCACCATGCGGCGGCGGATAGCCGCGGTGGAACGGTATCTGAAGGACCGGCCCGGCATGATCGGCGTTGTGCTGCGTGACAGGTCCACCGGGGCGGTCTGGCGGAACAGGTACGCGGGCAGCCAGATCTACATGGCATCGACCAGCAAGCTAGCGATGGCGGTCACTCTGCTGCTGCAGAACCAGGCCGGGGTCATCCACCTGTCCAGCGCCGACCGCGCGGTGATGTACCGGATGCTCCACGTGAGCTCCGACAACGCAGCCGATGACCTCTGGTTCAAGTATGGCGCCACCTTCTATACCAGCTACTTCCCCCGGATCGGCCTGACCGGGGCCCATTACCTGCACCAGGCTGGGGTGACCGGGGCCTACTGGGGCGAGATGACCTGCACGGCCGAGGACGAGAGCCGGCTCATCAACTACGTCCTAAACCGTCTTCCTGCAGCGCTGCGCGACTATCTCGTGTACCAGCTGCGTCACGTCGCGCCCGTGCAGCACTTCGGCGTCTGGGGCGCCGGCCCGGCCGGCCAGCCCGGGAACAAGAACGGATGGTCGATGGAGAAGCCGGGCTGGATCATCGACTCGACCGGGTTCGCCGGGCCCGGCGAACGGTACACCCTGGCCATGATGAACAGCCTGGACGGTGCGGGCGGGTACCAGGCCGGCACGGAAACGGTCACCCAGGTGGCGGCGATCCGTTTCCGCGGGCACCGGATCGCGGCGCCACATCTCAGCGCGACCCCCTAACGGCATCTGAGCGCCACCCCTAACGGCATCTGAGCGCAACCCGCGGCATCTGAGCGCGGCCCCTGGCGGCATCTGGGCGCGACCCCTAGCGGCATCTGGGCGCGACCCCTAGCGACGATTCGGTTGCACGGCCGCGGGGCCTGTGCTTAGAATTACCCACTAAACTGATCGGGAAGATCACCTACTAAATCAGTCAGAAAGATGGGTGGGGTCTCTGATGCGCAAAGGCCTTCTCGCGGCCGGGGTAGCCGCCGTCGCGATGCTGGCGGCCGGGTGCAGCACGTCGTCGACGGCGTCGGGCGAGGGCTCGGGCGATGTCGTACTGCGGCTCGGCTTCCTGGCCAACATCACCCACGAGCCGGCGCTCGTGGGACTGGAGAAGGGATTCTTCGCGAAGAACCTGGGCAAGCACGTGACCCTGAAGACGACCGTCTTCAGCTCAGGCACCGAAGAGACCACCGCGCTGCTGGCGGGCCAGCTGGACGCGGCCTACGTCGGGCCCAACCCGGCCATCAACGCCTGGCAGAAGTCCAACGGCACCGCCATAAAGATCATTTCTGGAGCGGCTTCTGGCGGCGCATCGCTGGTGGTCAAGCCCGGAATCACCTCGGCCGCCGCCCTCAAGGGAAAGTCCCTCGCCACCCCGTCGCTCGGTAACACCCAGGACGTCGCGGTCCGCTACTGGCTCAAGCAGCACGGGCTGACCACCACGTCGACCGGCGGCGGCGACGTCGCGATCAAGCCCATCAAGCCGAACTCGGCCGCCGTGCTGCAGTTCAAGTCGGGCCAGCTCGACGGCGGCTGGGAACCGGAGCCCTACGCCACCGAGATGGTGATGGACGGCGGGAAGCGCCTGGTGAACGAGGCGAGCCTGTGGCCGGGCGGCAAGTTCGTCACCACCAACCTGGTGGTCACCCAGTCGTTCCTCAAGGACCATGCCAGCGTGGTCAACGGGCTGCTTAAGGGACAGATCGAGGCCAACGACTACATCAACGCCAACGGGCAGGCTGCGGCCCAGGCGGCCAACACCGAGCTGACCGAGCTCCTCGGTAAGGGCCTGGACGCGAACATCCTGACCAAGTCGCTGACGTACCTGACCTTCACCAACGACCCCATCGCGTCGACGCTGAAGACCGACGCCCAGCATGCGGTGGCGGTCGGGCTGCTCAAGCCCGTCAACCTGAACGGCATCTACGATCTCGGACCGCTCAACAAGCTACTGAAAGCAGCGGGGGAGCCACAGGTGAGTTCATGAGCATTGCCCACCACAACGGCCCCGCGCCCCCAGGATCTGTCCCGGGGGCGCCGGCCCGTTCCCAGCCAGCCACCACCGCCGGCGGCCAGCTCACCGACATCCGGATCAGCGAGGTATCCAAGGTCTTCGGCAGGGGCGGCTCTGCCCTGCTCGCCCTGGACCGGCTGTCGCTGACCGTGACCCCCGGCGAGTTCGTCTGCCTCATCGGCGCGTCCGGATGCGGCAAGAGCACGCTGCTCAACCTGGTGGCCGGGCTCGACGCCCCGAGCTCCGGCGAGATCTCCACCGGCGGCCAGCGGGTCGCGCTCATGTTCCAGGAACCGGCCCTGTTCCCCTGGCTGACCGCGGCCCGGAACGTAGAGCTGGCCCTGCGCGCGGGCGGGGTGTCCAAGAACGAGCGGCGCCAGCGGGCCGCCGACCTGCTGGACGTCGTGCACCTGGGCGGCTTCGCAGGCAAGCGGCCGCACGAGCTGTCCGGCGGCATGCGGCAGCGCGTCGCGCTGGCCCGGGCGCTCGCCCAGGACGCGGAGATCCTGCTGATGGACGAGCCGTTCGGCGCGCTCGACGCGATGACCCGCGACCTGCTCCACGACGAGCTGGACCGGATCTGCGCCGAGCGCGGGCTCACGGTGCTGTTCGTCACGCACAACGTGCGCGAGGCGGTGCGCCTCGGCGACCGGGTGGTGGTGCTCAGCAGCCGCCCGGGCCGGGTCATCGACGAGTTCGCCGTGCCGATCCGCCGCCCGCGCCGGATCGACTCGGCGGAGGTCGCCGGGCTGGCCGCCACCATCACCGACCGGCTGCGGGGGGAGATGATCCGGCATGGCCGCTGACACCGAGGCCGCCGCCCTGGCGGGGCTCGACAGCCTGGAGCTCCAGCAGGCCGGCGTCTCAGCCGGCGACCGGGCCAGGAAGATATGGGCCGCGGTGTGGCCCAAGCTGCTCGCGATCGCGATCGTGATCGGCGTCTGGGAGCTCGTCTATCTCAGCGGCTGGAAATCGGCCGCCATCCTGCCCAGCCCGGCCGCGGTCTTCTCCGACCTGTGGGCGCAGGCGCATCACGTGCTGCTGTGGCAGGCGATCGCCACCACCCTGCGGCGGGCGGTGATCGGTTTCGGGATGGCCCTGGTCATCGGGGTCGTGATCGGGGCGCTGGTGTCCCGGATCAAGCCGCTGCGGGCGGCGGTCGGATCGATGATCACCGCGCTGCAGACCATGCCGTCAATCGCCTGGTTCCCGTTCGCGATCATCCTGTTCGGCGCCACCACCAACGCCATCCTGTTCGTGATCATCCTGGGCGCGGCGCCATCCATCGCCAACGGGCTCATCGCCGGGGTCGACTACACCCCGCCGCTGCTGCTGCGGGCGGGCCGCACCATGGGGCTGGGCCGGATCGCGATGTACCGGCACCTGATCCTGCCCGCCTCGCTGCCCTCGTTCGTGGCCGGCCTCAAGCAGGGATGGGCGTTCGCCTGGCGCAGCCTGATGGCCGGCGAGCTGCTGGTGATCATCATGGGGCAGCCGTCCATCGGCGTGCTGCTTTCCACCTTCCAGGACCAGAGCGCGATGGCGTCCACGATCTCCATCATGATCGTGATCCTGGTGCTCGGCATCGCGGTCGACCTGATCTTCACCAGGGTGGATGCGGCGATCAGGCGGCGGCGGGGGATACTGGATCCGGCTGGCTTGTAGAGATGCAACGGCTGCCTCATCTGCCCGCCGCGCCTGGGAGGGCAGTAGGCGCGGGGGTGGCTTCACGGAACGTACGATCGAGGTGTGTCGGATTGCGCCGGGATTGTGCTCGCTGGCGGGCGGTCGTCGCGGATGGGGACGCCCAAAGCGGCGCTGGAGTGGCACGGGTCGACGCTGCTGCGCCGGACGGTCGGCATCCTCGCGCGGGTGACGGACGGGCCGGTCGTGGTGGTGCGGGCGCCCGGCCAGGATCTTCCCGCGCTGCCGGGGCACACCGAGGTCGTGGATGACCCGCGGGAAGGGCTGGGGCCGGTCCAGGGGCTGGCCGCCGGGCTGGCCGCCCTGAAGGACCGCGCCGAGGTGGCGTTTGTCAGCTCGACGGACATGCCGTTCCTCCATCCCGCCTTCGTCAGGCGGGTGCTGCGGGCAGCGCAGGACGGGGCGGATGTCGGGCTGCCGGTAGCGCGGGGGTATCCGCAGCCGCTGGCCGCCTCCTACCGGACCAGGCTGGCGCCGGTCGCGGAGCGGCTGGTGGCGGAGGAACGGCTGCGGCCCGCGTTCCTGTTCGAGGAGTGTGTGGTCGACCGGCTGGATGAGGACGCGCTGCGCGCCGATCCCGTACTGGCGGCGTTCGATCCCGGCATCGAGTCTGTCGTCAACGTCAACGAGCTGGCCGACTACCAGGCGGCCCGGGCGCGGCCGGCGCCGGAGGTGGCGATCCAGCGGTTCGGGCCGCTGGCCGGCGGCCACCGCGGCCCGCAGCCGGCCCGCGCGGCCACCGTGGCCGAGGCGGCGGCCGCCGCCGGGCTGGAGCTGGACGGGCACGTGGTGGCGGCGCTGAACGGAGACCAGATCACCAGGGACGGCCAGACGCCGCTGGCGACCGGCGACACCGTGTTCTTCCTGTCCGCGGACGCAGGCGGCTGACCGGCGATGACCGCGGGCGGCTACTTCGGGCAGGCACTTGTGGTGAACGCGGACGCCGGCACCGCGGACGTGCTGCCGCTGCCCGATGAGCTGCTGCGCGCCTACATCGGCGGCGCGGGGCTCGGCACCTGGCTGATGCACCGGCTCGGCCCGCCCGGCGTGGACCCGCTCGCCCCCGCAGCGCCGCTCGCCTTCGTGTTCTCCCCGCTGGTCGGCACGCCGCTCACCACCAGCGCCAAGTTCGCCGTCGTGGCCAAGTCCCCGCTCACGGGCATGCTGAACGACGCGCTCTCCTCCAGCCAGTTCGCGATCGCCGGCAAGCTCACCGGCCACGATGCCATCGTTGTGCATGGCGCTTGTGAGCGGCCGTCCGTGCTGCTCGTCGACCGGGACGGCGCGCGCGTCACCGGCGCCGCCGACCTGAGCGGGCTGCCCGCGGCGCAGGCCGAGACGCGGCTGCGGGAACGCCTGGGGACGGGCTGGCGGGTGGCTGCGATCGGGCCCGCGGGCGAGCGCGGGGTCCGCTACGCGACGATCTCCCACGACGGCCGGCACGCCGGGCGCGGCGGCCTCGGCGCGGTCATGGGCGCCAAACGGATCAAGGCCATCGCGGTCCGTGCCGCCACCAAGGTCGCTCCGGCTCACCCGGAGGCGGTGCTCGGCGCCGCGCGCGACCTGCGGGCGCGCTCGTTCGGGCCGGCCACAGCCAAGTACCGCGAGCTCGGCACGCTGGCCAACCTTCTCGCCTTCAACGCCATCAACACGCTGCCCACCCGGAACTTCCAGGCCGCGACCTTCCCGGAGGCGCCACGGCTGGCGGCGGAGGACCTGGCGGAGATGCGGCGGGTCGCGCGCAACAGCTGCGCGTCCTGCACGATCGGCTGCGAGCACATCTACTCCGCCCGCGGCGGCAAGAAGATGCGGGTGGAGTACGAGAACGTCTTCGCACTCGGCCCGATGTGCGGGGTCTCCGATCCCGACGCGGTGCTCACCGCCAGCGCGCGCTGCGACGAGCTGGGGCTCGACACGATCTCGGCGGGCGGGACGATCGCCTGGGCGATGGAGTGCGCCGAACGAGGCCTGATCGACGCGCCCTGGCTGCGGTTCGGCGACGCCGACGCGCTGCTCCGGGCGCTGGACGAGATCGGGGAACGGCGCGGGCTGGGGGAGCTGCTGGCCGAGGGCTCGCGGCGCGCGGCGGAGCGGGTCGGCGGGGGCAGCGCGGCGTTCGCCCCGCACGTCAAGGGCCTGGAGATGCCCGGCTATGAGCCCCGCACGCTGCAGGCCATGGCGCTCGGCCTGGCGGTGAACGCCAGGGGCGCGGACCACAACAGGTCCGGCGCGTACGAGGCCGACCTGTCCGGCGACCACGACCGGCTCGCGGGCGGCGAGGCACATGTGGCCGCGGCGATCGAGACCGAGGACCGGGCCGCGGTGATGGACTCCCTCATCCTCTGCAAGTTCCTGCGCGGCGTGTTCACCGACCCCTTCGCCGAATGGGCGGCGCTGCTGGCGGCGGTGACCGGCTGGGACGTCGACGGCGCCGAGCTGCGCCGGACCGCCCGCCGGATCGTGCTGGCCAAGCGGGTGTTCAACATCCGCGAGGGCTGGCGGCCGGAGGACGACTGGCTGCCGGAGCGGCTGCTGTCCGAGCCGGTCCAGCTCGGGTCCGGCCGTGTGGCCACGCTGACGCCGCAGCGGCTGCGCGGCATGATCGACTCCTACTACGCGGCGCGCGGGCTCGACGGCCACGGCCGCCCGGACCCGGCGGACCTGGCCGGCCTGCTGCTGGATCATGTCGCGGCGCAATAGATGCGCCGGCCTTCGGTTGGTGTGATCTCACGGCACGGCGGATACTGAATACATGGCCATTCCCGTTCAAGCCACCCCCCGGACGGTCACGCTCACGATCGACGGGCGCGAGGTCACGGTCGCCGAGGGGTCGACGATCTGGGCCGCGGCCAAACAGGCCGGCATCGACATCCCGGTGCTCTGCCACGACGAGCGCTTCGACCCGGTCGGCGTCTGCCGGATGTGCGTCGTCGACGTGGGGGCCCCCGCCTACGCCGCCTCTTGCGTGCGCGCGTGCGAAGACGGCATGGACGTCAAGACCGCCACCCCCGATGTCGAGCGCAGCCGCGCGGTGCTGACGCAGCTGCTGCTGGCCGACCAGCCGGAGCGCGAGCGCGACCCGAAGCAGACCACCACCGGCGACAACGAGCTGCTCGCCCTCGCCGACCGTTACCGGGTGAGCCGGGAGGACGGCCTGCCGGTCGCCGCTGGCCGCGGCACGGACGTTTCCAACCCGGTCATTGCCGTGGACCACGACTCGTGCATCCTCTGCGACCGCTGCGTGCGCGCCTGCGACGACATCCAGGGCAACGACGTCATCGGCCGCAGCGGCAAGGGCTACTCCACCCGGATCGCTTTCGACCTGAACGACCCGATGGGGGAGTCCTCGTGCGTCACCTGCGGGGAGTGCGTCTCGGCGTGCCCGACCGGCGCGCTGACCAACAAGCCGATCCGGAACATCCCGATCCGGCCGCGCAGCGACCTCGACCAGGTCAACACCGTGTGCCCGTACTGCGGCGTCGGCTGCGCGCTGACCTACCACGTGGACAGGGAGCGGGGCGCGATCGCGTTCGCCGAGGGCCGCGACCAGCCCGGCTCCAAGGGCCGGCTGTGCGTCAAGGGCCGTTACGGCTGGGACTACGCCGCCTCGCCGCAGCGGCTGACCGTGCCGCTGATCCGGCGGGACGAGTCCTACCCGAAGGGCGCGCTGTCCACCGATGTCCGCGGCGACATGGGCGACGGCGGGTACAAGGACGATGTCGTGGAACGAGCCGAGCGCAGGCAGCTCAGCGGCGGCCGCAACGTCAATGGCGCCCGCAACGGCCAGCGCGGCGGCAACGGCGAAGGTAAGGGCAAGGGCAAAGGCCGCGGCCGCAAGCCCGGCGGCCTGGTCGACTACGACGAGGTGCTGCCGCACTTCCGGGAGGCGACCTGGGAGGAAGCGCTCGACCTGGTGGCCCGACGGCTGACCGAGATCTACACCGAAGGCGGGCCCGGCGCGATCGCCGGATTCGGGTCGGCGAAGTGCTCCAACGAGGAGGCCTACCTCTTCCAGAAGCTGATCAGGACCGGCTTCCACACCAACAACGTCGATCACTGCACCAGGCTGTGCCACGCCTCCAGCGTCGCCGCCCTGTTCGAGGGCATCGGCTCCGGCGCGGTCTCCACTACCTACGGGGACGTGATCAACGCTGACGTCGCCATCGTGACCGGCAGCAACCCGACCGCCAACCACCCCGTCGCGTCGTCGTTCTTCAAGCAGGCACGCCGCCGCGGCACCACGATCATCTACATCGACCCGCGGGCCGACAAGATGTCCGACCACGCCGACATCTTCTGCCAGCTCAAGCCGGGCACCGACGTCGCGTTCTACAACGGCATCATGCACGAGGTGATCCGGCTCGGGCTGACCGACCGGGAGTTCATCACAAGCCGCACCAGCAACTACGACGCGCTGGCCGCGACCGTCGCGGACTACCCGCCGGAGCGGGCCGAGCAGATCACCGGCGTGCCCGCCGACGTCGTCCGGCGGGTCGCCCGGGCCTGGGGCGAGGCGCAGGCCGGGGTCATCTTCTGGGGCATGGGCATCTCCCAGCACACCACCGGCACCGACAACGCGCGCTGCCTCATCGCGATGTGCGCGATCACCGGGAACGTCGGGCG
>DAITAE010000461.1:0-4128 GCA_036824445.1 Streptosporangiaceae bacterium
CCAGGGCCACCATCGTCGACAGGCCGATGGCCGAGTCCATCGAGTACCGCCCGCCCACCCAGTCCCAGAAGCCGAACATGTTCGCGGTGTCAATCCCGAACCCGGCCACCCGCTCGGCATTCGTCGAAACGGCCACGAAGTGCTTGGCGATCGCGCCAGGGTCCCCCAGCTGGCCCAGCACCCAGTCCCGGGCCGAGGTCGCGTTCGTCAGCGTCTCAAGGGTGCCGAAGGTTTTCGACGAAACGATGAAGAGTGTCTCCGCCGCATCCAGGTCTCTGGTCGCCTCCACGAAATCGGTCGAGTCCACGTTCGAGACGAAGCGGAGCCTCAGATTGCGGTCGGTGTAGTAACGCAGCGCCTCGTAGGCCATCACCGGCCCCAGGTCGGACCCGCCGATGCCGATATTGACGATGTTGCGGATCGGCTTGCCGGTGTGCCCCTTCCAATCGCCCGAACGGATCCTGGTGGCGAACGCGGCCATGCGGTCGAGGACCTCATGCACCTCGGCGACAACATCGACGCCGTCGACGATCAGCGAGGTCCCTCTCGGCATGCGCAGCGCGACGTGCAGCACAGAGCGGTTCTCGGACACGTTGATCCGCTCCCCCGCGAACATCGCATCCCGGTGCCGCTCGAGTTCCGACTGCTCGGCCAGCTGGAGCAGCAGGCTCAGGGTCTCGCCGGTGACGCGGTTCTTCGAGTAATCGAGATAGAGCCCGGCGGCCTCGGCGCAGAGCCGCTCACCGCGAGCCGGGTCCTCGTCGAAGAGCTCGCGCAGATGGCGGCCCACCAGCTCCGAATGGTGCTTGGCGAGGGCACCGTAGGCCGGGCGCTCCCGCAACGGCAAAATCGCCACCAGTTATCTCCTCTCGCGGGGCGATCTGCATCGTAACCTGCCCGGTTTGTTGCCAGCAGGGGCGGTCAGTTCGGCCGGTCAGCGGCGGACAGTCATCGAGGTGGATCGCCGCAGTTCGCCGGCAGCCTGCGTGACGTGTTCCCGGGCGGCTGCGTAAGCTACTCGTTCGGCTTCACTACTAGCCGCACATCGCGGTGATGGAGTACGTCGAGGGGGGCCATCGGCCTGTGTCCGAGACAGCAGCTGCGGCCTGGCGTGGAGCCCGGTCCATGACCGGCCGCACCATTACCGGCGGCCGGGCCGGCCGTGCCACGCCGGCCCGGCCGCAGCCCTCACCCGGAAACCAGCAGCATTCCCTCGCGGGCGCGCTGGCCGATCCCCGGATGCGGCTCGCGGCGGGAACGGCGGTGATGCTGGTCACGGCGATGGCCGCCCGCCGCGGCCGCGTCAGCACCTGGGAGGCCACGGCGTTCCGCGCGGTCAACGACCTGCCCGACGCGCTGTACCCGCCCGCCTGGGCCATCATGCAGCTCGGCACCCTCGGCGCCGCCCCCGCCACCGCTGCCGCGGCGTGGCTGTCCGGGAACCGCCAACTGGCTGGCCGCCTGCTCGCCGGCGGCACCGCAACCTGGGCGCTGTCCAAGCTCGTGAAGCGGATAGTGCGCCGACCCCGGCCAGCGGCCCTGCTTCCAGATACCCACCGCCGCGGCCGCGACGCCACAGGCCTGGGGTACCTGTCCGGGCACGCCGGCGTCGCGGTCGCCCTGGGCGCTGCCGCCCTTCCCCACCTCGGCCCAGCCGGGCGCGCCCTTACCCTCGGCGCCATTCCCGCCGTGAGCCTGACCCGCATCTACGTCGGCGCCCACCTGCCGCTCGACACCGCAGGCGGCGCGGCGCTGGGCCTGGCCATCGACGCGGCACTAGCCCTTGCGCACGAACATGCCCGCCCTGCTCCCCGTTGGCGGAGAACATCAGCGGCCGGGTGAGTATCGCTGCCTGGGGACTTCCGGCGCTCCTGTTGTGCCATTCGTCCCTGTGCACACGTCCGGGCCAGCGGTGATGGTCTAGATATGTTCACTTCACAGGAGCTCATCGTTGACGCCGGTTTCGCCGCGGCCCGGGCGCAGCTGGCGCGGATGGTGGCGGGCGGCGGCCTGGCCGGAGTGTCACGGGATGCCTACGAGGGTGCCCTCACACGCCTGATCAGGGTTGGCCCGTTCGGCGACGCACCAGGGATCTCGAAACAGGTTCAGGTGCGCCTCATCGGCCCTGTGCGGCGCGATGCCACCACCACGGTCTGGCTGCGCTGGGAGGCGACCGGCCCGGCCGGTGGCCTGTTCCCCGTGCTAGACGCCGACCTGCTGCTCAGGCCGGTGGGCCTGGAGAAAACCTGCATGACGCTCAACGGCTGCTACCGGCCTCCGCTCGGACGCCTGGGCGCCGGCCTGGACCGGGCGGTCCTGCACCGTGTCGCCACAGCGACCGTCCGCGCCCTACTGCGCGGCATTGCTGACGCACTCGCCGAGCCTGTTCATGTGCCTGCCCGCCGCCAGAAAGCGGCTAGCAGCACTTCATTGGTCCTGTCGGCGCCCGAGCCTTAGAAACGTTGGGGCTGTTTGCTTCCTCGATGGCACGCTTGAGCTGCCGCCGCGTGGCGAGGAGTCGGGCCATCCGGATCTCGACGCCAAGCTGAGGCGGCTCGCTCCAGAATTGGGGAAGTAATCAGCATGCATGCCGTGAGTGCGCTTGGGCCGACCGGCCCTGTCGTGAACCAGCAGATCCCGGTCCCGGATCCAGGACCGGGCGAGGTGCTTGTCGAGGTGCATGCCGTCGGGCTCACGGCCGGGGAACTGGCGTGGCCGGAAAGCTGGCCGGCAATCCCGGGCCACGAGATCTCCGGGGTCGTCACCGGGCTGGGCCCGGGGGTCACCGGGGCCGAGGACGGCCAGGAAATTTATGGCCTGATCCGTTTCGATCGCGATGGGGGCGCGGCCGAGTACGTCACCGCCCCCGCGGCCGACCTGGCCGTCAAGCCAGGCAGCGCGGACCATGTGGGTGCCGCCAGCATGGCTCTGGCGGCCCTGACCGCGTGGCAGGCCCTGGTACGCCATGCGCACCTGGCGCCGGGCCAGCATGTACTGGTCAATGGTGGCGCTGGCGGCGTGGGCAGCTACGCCGTCCAGGTGGCCGCCGCCCTGGGTGCGCGGGTGACTGCCACGGCAAGCGCGCGCGACGCCGGGTTCGTCGCCGGCCTGGGCGCCAGCCAGGTCATCGACTACGCCGGGCCGCCCATCGACCAGCAGGTGAGCGACGTTGATGTCGTCGTGGACACGGTGGGCGGGCAGGCCATGTCCCGGTGCTGGCAGGTCCTTCGCCCAGGGGGCATCATGGTCGGCATCGCGTCCGCTCCCTCCGAGGCCGATGCCCAGCGCCAGCAGGCGAGAGCCGTGTACTTCATCGTCGAGCCAGACCGGGCCGCACTGAGCGAGCTCGCCAAGCTGGTCGACTCTGGAAGGCTGCGCACGACGGTCGGGCGCGTGTTCCCGCTCGCTGACGCAGCCGCCGCGTTCGACGTGCTGGAGCATCAGCACATCCAGGGCAAGATCGTGCTCAGTGTCCGGCCCGAGCCACGTTCGGCGGGGGGCAACTGACGATGGCTGCGCGACGGGCGGCGCCGACCGCGGACCTGCCTCCACCAGGGTCGGCGCCCCGCCCAACTCAGGAGGAGCGAACCGACGGGGAAGTGCGGCTGTGCGCGTGACTCGTACCCTGGCGGTGTGAGCCTGAAGGCCGTGGTGAGGCGGTCGGCGCCGCGCCGGGGGTGGGCGAGCGCCGGTGACGTGCTGCTGGTGGTGCTGGTGACGGCGTTGCAGGTGACCGGGCCGCGGTCAGGTAGTCCTGGGCATGTGCCGGATTCGCTGGCCGGGCTGGCTGGGGTCACTTTGGGGGTGGCTGCGGCGCTGGTCGGCGGCGTGGCGTTGTGGTGGCGCCGTTCCTGGCCGGTCGGCGTGCTGGCGGTGTGCGCGGCGGCGTATGCGGTCAACGCGGCGGTGGTTCCGGGTGTGCCGCCGTACGCGGGTTGGGTCGCGCTGTATGCCGCTGGCGCGTATGGCGGCCGGGTGCGCCGGGCCGGGTATGCGGTGACGGCCGGAGCGGTCGCCCTGGGGCTGGTGTTCGGGGTCTGCGCCCTGGTGTACCCGAAGACGGCCGGTGAGCTGGTGGTGCTGATCGCGGTGACCGTGACCGCCGCCCTGCTGGGGATGTTGGTGCGG
>DAITAE010000462.1:0-4124 GCA_036824445.1 Streptosporangiaceae bacterium
GCAACCGGGTGCTGATGGTGAGCGGCACCGACGAGCACGGCACCCCGATCCAGGTTCAGGCGGATCAGGAAGGCGCGACGCCGCGCGAGCTCGCCGACCGGTACAACCAGGTCATCGGCGAGGACCTGGTGGGCCTCGACATGTCTTATGACCTGTTCACCAGGACCACCACCGCCAACCACTACGCGGTCACCCAGGAGATCTTCACCGGGCTCTACCGGAACGGCTACATCTTCTCCCGCATCTCGAAGAGCGCGATCTCGCCCTCCACCGGCCGGACCCTGCCCGACCGGTACATCGAGGGCACCTGCCCGATCTGCGGGTACGAGAGCGCGCGCGGCGACCAGTGCGACAACTGCGGCAACCAGCTCGACCCGATCGACCTGATCAACCCCAGGTCGAAGATCAACGGGGAGACGCCAGTCTTCGTGGACAGCGAGCAGTTCTTCCTCGACCTGCCCGCATTCACGGAGGTGCTCGGCACCTGGCTGCAGAGCAAGGCCGGGCTGTGGCGGCCCAACGTGCTGAAGTTCTCCCTCAACCTGCTGAACGACCTGCAGCCCCGGGCGATCACCAGGGACCTCGACTGGGGGGTGCCGGTACCGCTGGACGGCTGGCGGGACCGCCCGGACAAGCGCATCTACGTCTGGTTCGACGCGGTCATCGGTTACCTGTCGGCGTCGATCGAGTGGGCGCGCCGCACCGGCGACCCGGACGCCTGGCGGCCCTGGTGGCAATCGCCCGACGCCGAGTCCTACTACTTCCAGGGCAAGGACAACATCGTCTTCCACGCCGAGATCTGGCCCGCCATGCTGCTCGGCTACAGCGGCCGTGGCAGCAGGAACGGCCAGCCTGGCGCGCTGGGCGCGCTCAACCTGCCGACCGAGGTGGTCTCCAGCGAGTTCCTCACCATGGAGGGCCGCAAGTTCTCCTCCTCCCGCGCCGTCGTCATCTACGTGCGCGACTTCCTCGAGCGCTACGACGTGGACGCGCTGCGGTACTACGTGGCCGTCGCCGGGCCGGAGAACCAGGACACCGACTTCACCTGGAGCGAGTTCGTCCGCCGCAACAACGATGAGCTGGTCGCCACCTGGGGCAACCTGGTGAACCGGGCGGTGGCGTTCGCGGCGAAGAACATCGGCGAGATCCCCGGGCCGGGGACGCTTGCCGGCGCCGATCGCGACATCCTCGAGCGCTCCCGCCAGGCGTTTGGCGTCATCGGGGGTGAACTGGGGCGCTGCCGCTTCAAGGCTGCGATCACCGAGGCGATGCGGACGGTGGCGGAGGCGAACAAGTACATGTCCGACCAGGCGCCCTGGGCGCTGCGCGAGTCCGACCCGGAGCGGATGCGCACCATCATGCACGTGGTGCTGCAACTGGTGGACGACGCGAAGACCCTGCTCACGCCGTTCCTGCCCCGGTCGTCGGCGAAGGTGCACGCGATGCTCGGCGGGCAGGGCGCATGGTCGGGGGCGCCGCGGCTCCAGGAGGTCGAGGAGGTAGGCGGGCCCGGCTACCCGGTGATCACCGGCGACTATTCCAGCCCCGCCCGCTGGGAGAGTGTGCCGGTCCGGCCCGGCATTCCGCTGTCGCGGCCGGAGCCGCTGTTCGCCAAGCTGGACACGTCCGTCATCGACGAGGAATTGGCCCGGCTGGAGCGGTCGTGACCGCTGCCCGCGAGGCGGGGGACGGGCTGCCCGCCCCGGCCGGCGTGCCGCCTCCGGAGCCGTTGCCGGGTGTCGCCCTGGACAGCCACTGCCACCTGGACCTGATCGAGCGCCCGGCCGCCGAGGTCCTGGCCGCGGCGCGGGCGGCGGGCATCACGCGGGTCGTCACCGTCGGCGTCGACCTGGCGTCCTCGCGCTGGGCGGCGCGATGCGCGGCCCAGCACGCCGGCCTCTACGCGGCGGTCGCGGTGCATCCCAACGAGACCGCGGCCGCCGCGTCCTCTCCGGCGCAGCGTGAGGAGGTGCTGGCCGAGATCGCCGAGCTGGGGGCGCTGCCACGGGTGCGGGCGATCGGCGAGACCGGGCTGGACTACTACCGCGACCGCGCCAGCCCGGCCGTGCAGCGGGACTGGTTCCGTGCGCACATCGCGATCGCCAAGCAGGCGGGTAAGGCCCTGATGATCCACGACCGGGACGCGCACGAGGACGTGCTGGCCATCCTGGAGGCCGAGGGCCCCCCGGAGCGGGTGATCTTCCACTGCTTCTCCGGGGACGCCGCGATGGCCAAACGCTGCGCCGGTGCGGGCTATGTCATGAGCTTCGCCGGCAACATCACGTTCAAGAATGCTCAGCCGCTGCGGGAGGCGGCCGCGGCGGCACCAGCCGATCTGCTGCTGGTGGAGACCGACGCGCCGTTCCTCACGCCCGTCCCGAACCGGGGCAAGCCGAACTCGCCCGCGATGGTGGCCCACACCGTGCGCGCACTCGCCGACATCAAGCAGGTCACGGTCGAGACCCTGTGCGCGCAGCTCACCACGACCGGCGAGCGCATGTTCGGCCCCTGGTGACCCCGGCCCGTGACGGCGGATGCCCTGCTCGGGCCGGCCGAGATCCGCGAGATCGCGGGACGGCTGGGGATCAGGCCCGCCAAGCGGCTGGGCCAGAATTTCGTGGTGGACCCGGGCACGGTCCGGCGCATCGTGACGCTGGCGGGCGTGAGTCCCGATGACGTGGTCCTCGAGGTCGGCCCCGGGTTCGGCTCGCTCACCCTGGGGCTGATCGGCGCCGCAGGCCGGGTGGTTGCGGTCGAGGTGGACCCGGTGCTGGCGGCGGAACTGCCGCGCACCGTGGCCGCCCGGGCCCCCCGCTTGGCGTCCCGGCTTGCGGTGGTGACGGCCGACGCGGCCAGGGTCACGGCCGCGGACCTGCCCGGCGGGCCTGGGCTGGCCGATGGCGCGGGGATACCCGACGGACCCGGGATGCCCGGCGGGCGTGGCGGACCGCCTTCGGTGCTGGCCGCCAACCTCCCCTACAACGTGGCGGTGCCGGTCGTGCTGCACCTGCTCGCCACGGTGCCCTCGCTGGCCCGGGGCCTGGTCATGGTGCAGGCGGAGGTGGCCGACCGGATGACCGCGGCGCCGGGCAGCCGGATCTACGGCGTGCCCTCGGTCAAGCTGGCCTGGTTCGCGTCCGCGCGCCGCGCCGGAGTGGTGCCGCGCACCGTGTTCTGGCCGGTCCCGAACGTGGATTCGGGGCTGGTCGCCTTCACCCGCCGCCCGCCGCCGCAGCCGGATGTGTCAAGGGAGAAAGTGTTCGCGGTCGTGGACGCGGCGTTCGCGCAGCGCCGCAAGACGCTGCGGGCGGCGCTCGCCCGCTGGGCAGGCGGCCCGGACGCGGCCGAGGAGATCTTGCACAGTGCCGGCGTGGATCCAGGTGCCCGAGGGGAGGCGCTTACCGTGGCGGAGTTCGCCCGGGTCGCCGCGTCCACCGGGCCTGGCGCCGGTTCCGCGGCCTCACCCCGAGGGCCGGGCCAGGGTTAGCGTGTGGATGCCGAACCGGAACGCCAGCACGGCCTCTGGGTTGTCCTCAAGGCGCCAGTCCTCGCGGCGGAAGCCCCCGCTCTGAGGGATGTCGAACCACACCAGCCCGAGCGTGTGGTACTTGTGCATCCCGAGGAACAGATTGCCGATCTTGGGGAACTGGCCTGCTTCAGGCGCGACGGCGGTCTCGGACAGCAGCACGGGCTTGTCGGTGAATTCCCGCACATGGTCGATGGTGTGGCCGAAGACGCTGGCGAACGTGTCGGAGGGCCGGAAGTAGTAACCGTCAATGCCCACCCACGTGACGTACTTCGCGCCCGGCCACCAGGACCTGATCGGCCCGGTGCCGGGGCGGTCCTGGTTGATGGTCCACAGCCAGGTGACGTTGTCGGCGCCCTCGTGGTGGAACACGGTCACGATGTGCCGCCACGCCGCCACGAACGTCGCTGGCGAAACGTGCGTATAGCCCCACGAGTACCAGGGGGCGTTCATCTCGTGCCCGAACCCAATGACGACCGCATGAGCGAAGTCCCGGACGCTGTCGGCGTAGGTCCGCAGGTAGATGTCGTATCTGCCGTTGGCAATCGCCGAGACCGAGGCCAGGGTGGGGTCGATCTGCACGTACGGGATGGCGCCG
>DAITAE010000463.1:0-4120 GCA_036824445.1 Streptosporangiaceae bacterium
TCGAATGCGTTGATCAATACCAGCGGCTCGGTCATGATCCTCCCCGATCTCTTTTGTCAGTCGCCGGGCGGCGCCTCAGTGCCCGGCCGGTGGCGTCGGCATTGCGAGCGTGCTCAGCTGCAACCGTACGAACTCCACGATCTCGGCTGGAGCTTTCGACGTTGAACCGGTGTCGAAGGGGGGCTGAGGATCGTATTCGATGGCGAGCTGGACACCCTCGGCGAGCTGCGGGCCGTGCGGCTCCGGGATGGACATGTGCTGCTGCTCCTCGGTCTGATGGTGTCAGGTTGTGGCGCTAGCGTTGTTCGGCCCGATGGCCGGGCACCGGTCTTGGGCTGGCGGCGTCCGAGGCGCGCCGGCGGGCAGCGACGCATCCCGCCAGGTAGGCAGCGTCGTCGCCGACGAATCCCAGCAGGGCCGATCCGCGGGTGTGCTGCCAGGACAGGCCGAGGAAGTACAGGCCGGGTACGCCGGTGACGCCGCGCTGGTGGGCTATCTGACCGTCCCGGGCCACTCCCGGTATCTGGATCCAGGAGTGGTCGGGGCGGTAGCCGGTGGCCCAGATCACCACACCGGTGCCCAGTGTGCTGCCGTCGGCGAAGTGGGCGGTCCGCGCGCCGGTGCCGGTGAGCCGGGGCCGGAACCTGACGCCCTTCGCCTGGAGCCGGCGGCGGCTGCTGCCGATGACAAACTCCCGGCTCGACATCCGCCGGCCCAGCCGTGACTCGGTGGTCACCCG
The DNA here is from genome assembly GCA_036824445.1 of Streptosporangiaceae bacterium. Taxonomy (GTDB): domain Bacteria; phylum Actinomycetota; class Actinomycetes; order Streptosporangiales; family Streptosporangiaceae; genus UBA9676. The sequence goes on from DAITAE010000463.1 coordinate 740, forward strand.
CATCAGCCCCAGGTGGGTGAGCCACCAGAACAGGTCCTTGCCCGCGAGCCGCTGCGGCAACACCGGCAGCTTGGTGGCGATCGACAGGTCGACCCGGCGGCCCGCCGCCGCGATCTCCTCGGCGATCTGGAACCCCGAGTTGCCGCCCCCGACGACCAGCACCGGCCCTTCCGGGAGGGCCTGCGGGTTGCGGTAGCCGGCGCTGTGCAGCTGGGTCACGGACTCATCCAGCCCCTGGGCGGCCGGGGGCACGAACGGCGTCTGGAACGGCCCGGTCGTCACTACCACCTGGCCGGCGCAGAAGACCTGGTCGGCGGTGCGGGCCTCGAAGCCTTCCTCCGTGCGGCTCAGGCTGGTGACCCGCGCGTTGAGCCTGACGGGCACCTCAAGCGTGGACGCGTAGGCCTGCAGGTAGCCCGCGACCGGGTCCTTGGTCGGGTAGGTGTCGGCCGGGGCGGGGAACGGCATGCCGGGCAGGGCGTCGTACTGGGCGGGGGTGAACAGGGTGAGGGAGTCCCAGCGCGAGCGCCACGCGTGCCCGATCTCGGGGCCGGCTTCCAGCACCGCATACCGCAGGCCCTGCCGGGCCAGATGCCAGGCCATGGCCAGGCCGGCCTGGCTTCCGCCGACCACGAGCACGTCCAGCGCCCGGTCGCCTGGCCCGCCGGTTCCCATCGTTGCGGACCTGTGGGCGGTCATCGGGCCGCTTCCTCGCCGCGGGCCACGGTGAAGCTGAACATCATGCCGCTTTGCATGTGCTCGGCGATGTGGCAGTGCGCCATCCACAGTCCCGGGTTGGTGACGTCGAACAAGATGTCCACGGTCTGGCCGGTGCGGACCAGCACCGTGTCCTTCCACACCAGGTTGGGCTCGGGCGCCCCGTCGCGGGCCAGCACCAGGAAGCGGCCGGCCCCGTGCAGGTGGAAGGGGTGATGCATGGGATGGTCAGAATCCATCTCGTTGACCAGTGCGATCTTGACCCGGTCGCCCGCGGTGAACCGCCAGTCGATCGCGGCGTTGGCGGCGCCGCTTGTCCGGTCGACGAGCTTCCACCGCATGTTGGCCGGGGTCGTCAGCCGGTTGACCGCGACCATGTCGTCCTCCCACTCGATCCCCCCGGCGTCGCCATGGCTATGGCCTTCACCATGGTGGCCGTGGCTGTCGTGTGAGTGTGGCGCGGTGGGCGGCTCACGCCCGGCTGGCTGGGTGGCGAGCGCGGTGACCAGCAGCTTCATGCCGCACTTGGGACAGCGGCCCGGCTGGTCGCTGGTGACCTCGGGGTGCATGGGGCAGGCGTAGACCACCGGCCCCTGCCCGGGCGCGGTGATGTCGTCCATCTCGGCGATCAGTGCCAGCGTCTTGTCCGGCGGGGCGGCCAGCCAGCCGCCCAGGGCCTGCCGCTCGGCCGCCAGCTCTGGCGCCTCGCGCAGCACCTCGAACTGGCCCGCCAGCGGCGGCGTTGCCTGCTGTTCGGTCACGGTGATGGCGGCCAGTCGGTAGGCCCGGTCGGGGGTCCGGTGTTCCAGCTCCAGCTGACCCGGCCGACCGAAAAACACGTCCACCACCGCCCGCTCCGATGGGGCCAAGATCACCTCGGAGACGAACTCCTCGTGTTCGACCCGGCCGCTGTCGCCGCCGACCAGCTTCATCCGCGCCCCAGGCAGCGCCACGTTGAACACCCGGGTGTTGGCGGTGTTGGTCAGCCACAGCCGCACCACCTCCCCCGCGGCGGCGGTCAGCGACAGATCGGGCTCGCCGCTGACGAGCAGCACGTTGCCGAACCGGCCCATCGCGGTGTAGGTCGTCTCGACCGGGCTGAACGGGGCGATCTTGCCGTCCTCCAGCAGCAGGTCATCCAGGGTCAGCAGCACATCCCGGTTGGCCGGCGGCCAGTAGCCAGGCTCGGCGGGGACCACCACGATGTTGCCGTACAGGCCCATCTCCTGCGTGTAATCCTCACGGATGTGCGGGTGATACCAGTACAGCCCCTCATCGGGGAACCGGATCCGGTAGGTGAACTCGCCGCCGACCGGGATCGGCTGCTGCGTTTCGTGCGGGACACCGTCGTACTTGTTTTCCAGCCGCAGCCCGTGCCAGTGCACCGTCGCCTCCAGATCGCCCTCGTTGACGACGTGCACGACCACCTCGCTGCCCTGCTGCACCTTGAGGGTCGGGCCCGGGATGGAGCCGTTGTAGCCCAGCATGCGCACCGTGGTGTCGCCCAGCGTCTTGGCCACCGCCCCGATCCGCAGGTCAACAACGTCTCCATCGGCCAGCTCCAGCAGCGCCGGCCGGGTCGCCTCGGGCAGCCCGGAGGGGTCGGTGGGGAAGGTTGGCGGTGTGGGCTGCATGTCTGCGTTCCGTTTCTGTTCGTTCTGTTCGTTCGCCTGGTCAGGTCATCGAGACGGCCGCCGCCCCGGAGACCGGCCGGACCGGGCCGGACCGGACCGGGCCCGACCGGGTCAGACCTTTGCGTATCCGGTGGATGTGGCAAGGCCGCGCAGCATTCGTGGAAGCCGGGTGGAATGCCCGCCCGGAGCCGCCAGCGCTCGGCTGGGGCGGCGCTTGGGCAGCAGGGCCCTCAGGTTCCCTCCAGGCTCGGTCAGCGATCCATCGGTGTCAGTACCGGAGAGGAAGGAAATCAGTAACGGATGGCGTGTAAGGCCGCGTACTGGGGAGCGGGTATCCCATGCACCGAGCGGTGAGGCCGCGTCGCGCCGGACGTACGCCGCGATCTTGAGGCCCGCCGGAAGGAGGCGGAGGTAACGATGCAGATCTACATCATCGTGCTGAACGCAGCCGCAGCCATCCTGCTGTTCGCCGTCGCGCCCAGGCTCGGCAAGGCCGCCTGGCGTGCCCCGCGTGGCCCGTTCCGCGCGGTGAGCACGGGGTGCGCGATCATGTGCCTGTTGCTCGCGATGTCGTCGGTCCACCTTCTCCTGATCCAGGCTGCCCGAGCGCGCCTTGTCGCGTTCCAGTGGCTGAGCTGGCTGCTGGGGCCGCTGGCGGTGGTCCAGGCCACGCTCGCCGTTGTGGTCGGGATCTGGGCTGTGGTGCTGGCCGTCCGGCACTGGAACCGCCTGGGGCGCGCCCAGTCGATGGTCCACGTCCTGACGGACCGGATGCCGTCAAAGGCCCACGCCAGGCAGGCCAGGCTCTCCTCCAGGGAACACGAGGTCCTTGGTTTGATCCGCAGCGGAGTCCTGTCGGACGGCGAGATAGCCGGGGCTCTTCACATCTCCCCGGCCACGGCCGCAACACACGTGCAGCGCATCCTCCGGAAGACTGGGCTCCACAACCGCCGCGACCTCATGCTGCTCCCGCGCGCGAGGTCGGCGGCATAGAACGCCGCTATACCGGCGCCGGCCTGGCGGCGTCCGG
>DAITAE010000464.1:0-2780 GCA_036824445.1 Streptosporangiaceae bacterium
TGTCGTTGGCTGCTCTGGCTGCGTCGGCGATTGACCGCCACATCTGCACGGCGTCGAGGTAGCGACTCTGCAGGTGCTGGAACTCGGCCAGGCGGAGCGCCAGCCGTGTCGCGTATTCGTACCGGCCGAGCTGGCAAGCCTGTCTGGTGACGGCGAGTATGTTCAGCCGCTCGGCATGGAACCAGCCAATCGGGTCCGACGTCGTCTCATGGGCGACGTTATCGGGCACTACTGTCGGCGTCGCGGCCTCGCGATCGCGTGGGAAGAAGGGCTCGGGCGGCAGGCGGTCACTGGCAAGACAGGCCAGCTGCAGCCAGCCATTGTGGACCCGTTGCAGCGCCGCCGTTCGCTCGTCTCCCGGCTCGCGCGACAAAACCTCGACAGCGTAGTCGCGCAGCAGGTCGTGCAGGCGGAACCGGGCGACGCCCGTGGCGTCGGTGCCCACCAGCGCGAGCATGGACCGGTCGGCGAGCTCGTCCACCAGCCTGCCCGCATCGATCTCGCCGAGCAGCGCGGCGACCGTCCACTCTGCGAGGTCGCAGGCTCCGAGGAGGCCCAGCAGGCGGAAGGCACGGCGGGCCGGCTCGCTCAGCGCGCCGTAGCCGGACGCGATGCTGGCACGCACCGATATGTCGCCGACCTGGAGCACATCCAGCCGCCGCCGCTCGGTCGCCAGCGTTCCGCCCATCGCCGCGATCGGCGCAGCTGGGCGGGCCGCCAGCTTCGACCCGGCGATCCGGACGGCCAGCGGCAACAGGCCACAGGTGGTCACCAGGTCGGCAGCGGCCTGCGGCTCCGCGGCGACCCGCTCGGGACCGGCTACCTGGCCGAGCAGGTTGGTGGCATCTGCCACCGAGAGCGGGCCGAGCGAGAGGAGGCGCGCCCCCGCCAGTTCGGCCAGCCGTCTCCTGCTGGTCACCATGACCGCACAACCAGCCGTCCCCGGCAGCAGCGGAACCACCTGGGCCGCCGAGCCAGCGTCATCCGCGACGATCAAAACCCGCCTGTCGGCGAGCCGGGACCGGTACAGCGCGGCCCTGCGATCCATGGCATCAGGAATCGCCGACCCGTGCACGCCCAGCGCGCGCAGCCACTCCCCCAGCACATCCCCTGGATCCTGTGGCTGGTCCGATGACCCGTTCAGGTCCGCCCACAGCTGGCCGTCCGGAAAGGACTCCCGCAGGACATGGCCTGCCTGGAGCATCAGCGCGCTCTTACCGGCGCCCGGCGACCCGCAGATCACCACGACGGGCACCGCCGGGCCAGGTCCCCCAGGCCGCAGCCACTCCACCAGCTCGGACAGCTCGGCGGCGCGCCCAGTGAAGTCGGCCAGCGCCGACGGCAGCTGGAACGGCCACGTCTCGGCGCCGCCCGTCGGCGAGCCGATCCCCGGACCGGCACCGACGGTCAGGGCAGCAGGTGCCATGACGCTGACGTCGCTGCGGAGCACTCGCGTGTGCGCGTCGGCCAGGATGGCACCGGGGCGCACCCCGAGCTGATCGTCCAGCCGCCGCCACAACTGCTCGAACACTGCCAGCGCGGCAGCCTGCTGCCCGCTGCCGGCCAGCGCGATCATCAGGCAGGCGTGCGCGCGCTCGTTTAGCGGGTCACGTTCGGCCAGTGCGTACAGGTGCGGCAGCACCCGGTCATGCCAGCCCAGTGCCGACGCGGCCTCGGCGTACTCCACCACCAGGTGGCCCAGCTCATTCTCCAAGGCGACCATCGTGGGGTTGCCGCGCAGGAGAGGAACATCGGCCAGCGGCTGTCCTTGCCCAAGCGTCAGTGCCTGGTCGTACAGGCCGCACGATCCGGCGAGGTCCCCCGCCCGGAGGGCGGCGCGGGCACGCGCCAGCAGCCCTTGAGCCTGGAGCAAGTCAATCTCGATTCCGTCCCTGGCCAGCCGGTACCCATCACCGGCCGTCTGGATCAGCCGCCAGGCCGGTGACGGCTCCGGGTCAAGAACCGCACGGAGCCTGCTGATGTGCGACTGGATCACCGACGCGGCCGTGGCCGGCGGCCAGCCCTCCCACAGTGCGTCCGCGATCGCGTCCCGGCTCAGCACCTTCCCGGAGCGGAGCAATAACAGCCCGAGCACAGCCCGGCGGCGCGCGCCGGGGAGCGGGACCTCGACGTCGTCACGCCACGCTTTCAGCCGCCCGAACACCTGGAACCGCGTCACTGGGCCCGCAGTGCCGTCACAGGTCGCATCCCCGCCTGGGGCGGACCATGCCAGGAACTCCCCGACGCTGACGCGTAACGCCGTAGCCAGGCTCTGCATGGTCGCCCGCCGTGGGCGACCGCTTATGCCCTGCTCCAGATCCCTGATCGCGCCCACGCTGACACCAGCGGCTTCGGCGAGCTGCCGCTGAGTTTGCCCGGCGGCCTGGCGCCGGTCACGCACGAGCATCCCGAGGGTCGCCACCCGGCCGCCCCCGGCCGCATCTCTGGCTCCCACGTCGCCCCTGTCTCGCGAAGTCTGCGCTGAGTGTACATGGTCGTTCTCGCGCTGATTATCACGAGAAATCCTGCTTCGTGCCAGCGACTCCGCGTCATCGCCTGGGTCCTCAGAAATCGCGACAGCATCGCTGAACAGGCTCAGGCCTCTTCTGGACGGCCGACGATCACGCGCCCGCGTCACCTGACCGACTGGCCACGAGCGGCACCGCGACGTAGACGGTCTTGCCGGGACCGGCGTGGTCGTTGATGACGCCGCGCTCGCCCCCGTGCTGCGCAATCAGGCCATCCAGCAACTCCAGGCCGCGGCCACATTCGTCGTCGGT
>DAITAE010000464.1:2880-4119 GCA_036824445.1 Streptosporangiaceae bacterium
CTCAGCCCCGCTGGCAATCGCTCTTTCTTGCACGGCGTTCGAGCTCGTTGGCGAAGGAAGTCCACGTGTGCGCGATCCCACGCGCGACTTCCTGCACCAGGCTGGTGCTATGCGGTGGCAAGCCATCGAGGAAGCCCGCCCACTCCTCCGCACCAGCGGACTGGGCGCTGAGCCACCTCAGCAGTGACCGGCCATGCTCGCTGGAGCGCAGCGAGGGGTCCCTGCGAAGACGCTGCAGAATGACCGCTGGCTGCCGGACCGGCCCGGGCCTCGGAGAGGCCGGCCCGTGCCCGCTGTGCCCAGGCTTGGGGCGCACGCCCAGTTCGGTTGCAGGCCGCCCGAGCGTTATTTGATCGTGGCCGTTGGCTAGCTGTCGCCGCACATCATGGGCCATCGTCGGCGAGATGCCTGCTTCCCTGGCGATCTCCGTCAGGGAGGCGCCCGGATTCTTGGCGATCAGATCACGGGCCAGCCTGCGCCTTTCTGCTATATCCACACGGCGCATCCGGCCATCCAGGCCGATCCGGATCGGGGCACGCACTGGCGGCTCCGCGCTCGCTCGCTGGGTTCGGTCTCCTCCAGACTGACGAGCGGCGCATGCTGCCGGCTAACGGACGGCTGTCAGCTGGTTCCCGCACTCTCCGTCCCAAGCCGACGGTGCTTTGCACAGGCCGCGGCATCAGCCGGGCCCTCACGGCCGCAGCGGCCTTCTCCGCAGATGATCGTCGAGTCCGGGACCGGAGAACCCGCACCGGCGACGCGGTGGCTCCTACCCGACGAGGGGCAGCCGGGGGTCGGCGTGCGGTGCACGGCCGGACGCGGCCCGGACCCAGGCCAGGTCGTCGGTGAGGTCGGCCGGGCGGCCCGGCACCGTTCGCCGTGCGACCAGCTTGTCGAAGATGGCAGCCGTCATCGCCACGCCCTCGGGCGTCGCGATCGTGTCCTGGCCAAGGGTGTCGGTGAGGTCCATGCCGTGCACGACCGCTTCGACGACCCTGCTGGGCACGAACTCACCCAGCCGCATGAGTGCGTAGTAGCCGGAGCCGACCACGTCCGGTGAGTTCGCCCGGGCTTCCTCGATGGTGGAGGCGAAGGTTTCGGCGAGTACGTCGGGCATCTCGCCCGGGGTCTTACCTTCCACCATGGTGTAGGCGTAGTCGTAGACGGTCGGGGCGTGCTCCACGCGGGAGAAGATGAAGAAGCTGACCCGGTCCCGGCCCACCTGGCCGTCCTGCTGGC
>DAITAE010000465.1:0-4108 GCA_036824445.1 Streptosporangiaceae bacterium
TGGCGGCCCGCGAGGAACTGGACAACCTCACCTTCGTCATCAACTGCAACCTGCAACGGCTGGACGGGCCGGTCCGCGGCAACGGGAAGATCATCCAGGAGCTTGAGGCGTCCTTCCGCGGCGCGGGCTGGAACGTCATCAAGGTCATCTGGGGCCGGGACTGGGATCCGCTGCTGGCGCAAGATACCGACGGCGTGCTGGTGAACAAGATGAACACCACGCCGGACGGCCAGTTCCAGACCTACGCGGTCGAGAGCGGTGCCTACACCAGGGAGAACTTCTTCGGCACCGACCCGCGGCTGCGGGCGATGGTGGAGCACCTGTCCGACGACGAGATCCGCAACCTGTCCCGGGGCGGGCACGACTACCGCAAGGTCTACGCGGCGTTCAAGGCCGCGACCGAGCACGTCGGCCAGCCGACGGTGATCCTCGCGCACACCATCAAGGGCTGGACGCTCGGGCCCGACTTCGAGGGACGCAACGCCACCCACCAGATGAAGAAGCTGACGGTCGCCGAGCTGAAGGAGTTCCGCGACCGGCTGTACCTGGAGATCCCCGACTCGGCGCTGGAGGCGGAGCTGCCGCCCTACTACCACCCGGGCGAGGACTCGGACGAGATCCAGTACATGCGGGAACGGCGCGCGGCCCTGGGCGGGTACCTGCCGAGGCGGGTCGTCCGGGCCAAGCCGCTCACGCTGCCGGCCGGCTCGGCGTACGACGAGCTCAAGCGCGGCTCGGGCAAGCAGCCCGTGGCCACCACCATGGCCTTCGTCCGGCTGCTCAAGGACCTGATGAAGGACAAGGAGATCGGCGGGCGGTTCGTCCCGATCATCCCGGACGAGGCGCGGACGTTCGGGATGGACTCGCTGTTCCCGACCGCCAAGATCTACTCGCCGCACGGGCAGTCCTACGACGCGGTCGACCGGAAGCTGCTGCTGTCCTACAAGGAGTCGGAGCGGGGCCAGATCCTGCACGAGGGCATCAGCGAGGCCGGCGCGATGGCCTCGGTGATCGCGGCCAGCACCTCCTACGCCACCCACGGCCAGCCGATGATCCCGGTGTACGTGTTCTACTCGATGTTCGGCTGGCAGCGCACCGGCGACCAGATGTGGGCGCTCGGCGACCAGCTCGGCCGCGGTTTCCTGCTCGGCGCCACCGCGGGCCGCACGACGCTGACCGGCGAGGGCCTGCAGCACAACGACGGTCACTCGATGCTGCTGGCGTCGGTCAGCCCGGCGTGTGTCGCGTACGACGCCGCCTGGGCGTACGAGCTCAGCTACATCGTCAAGGACGCGCTGCGCCGGATGTACGGCGGCACCAAGGAGCATCCCCACGGCGAGGACGTCTTCTACTACCTGACCGTCTACAACGAGCCGTACGTGCAGCCACCCGAGCCCGCGGACTATCCCGGCGGCAGCGAGGCGCTCGAGCGTGGCATCCTGCGCGGGCTGTACCGGTACTCGGCCGCGCCCGACCTGCCGCCCACCGACGGCGAAGGGGGCGCGGGAGGCGGCGAGCGTCCGACGGCCCGGATCCTGGCGTCCGGCGTGGCCGGCCGCTGGGCGCTGGAGGCGCAGCGCCTGCTGGCCGAGGACTGGGGTGTGGCGGCGGAGACCTGGTCGGCGACGTCCTGGACCGAGCTGCGGCGCGACGCGGTGGCCTGCGAGGAGTGGAACCTGCTCCACCCTGACGAGGAACAGCGGGTGCCGTACGTCACGCAGGTGCTCGACGGCCAGCAGAGCCCGGTGGTCGCGGTCAGCGACTGGATCAGGGCGGTCCCGGACCAGATCGCCCGCTGGGTGCCGGCCCCGTTCAGCTCGCTCGGCACCGACGGGTACGGGTTCTCCGACACCCGGGCCGCCGCGCGCCGGTTCTTCCATGTGGACGCTCAGTCGATCACGCTGGCCGTGCTGTCCCAGCTGGTCAAGCGGGGCGAGGTGAAGCCGGAGGTGCTCAGCCAGGCGATCGAGAAGTACCGGCTCGACATCCCGGTCAGCGCCTCGCTCGCCTCCCAAGGCTGATCCCTGCTCGGGCACCTGCCGCGCGGGGCGGCATGCATCGCCGGGCTCGCCGTCCTGGCCCTCGCCCTGGCTGCCTGCGGGCCCGGCCACCGAACGGGCGCCGGCCAGCGGGCGGGCCCCGGCGCACCTGGTTTCTCCCGGGCCGAGCAGCTGCAGGACAACGCCAGGGCCGCCCGGGCGGTGACCGCGCTGCAGCGCAGGTACCGCGCCTCCACCTATGTCGCCACGCGCTCGTGGCAGTCCGCGAACGCCCTGGGGGCGACCATCGACTACATGCGGGCGTCCGGCTCGCAGGACTTCCTGGCCGACCTGAACGAGACCTACCGCGCGCATCACGGCCGCGACGGCTTCCTGAACGGCTACTACGACGACGAAGGCTGGTGGGCGCTCACCTGGATCAGCGCCTATGACCTCACCGGGAACGGGAACTACCTCAGCCAGGCCAAGGACATCTTCGCCGACATGACGCGCGGCTGGGACGGCACCTGTGGCGGCGGCATCTGGTGGAGCAAGGCCCGGCACTACAAGAACGCGATCGCCAACGAGATCTTCCTGCAGGTGGCGGCCGGGCTGCACGAGCGGACCCCGGGAGACACCGTCTACAGGAACTGGGCGCTGCGGGAATGGGCCTGGTTCCAGGGCACCGGCATGCTGACCGGGTCCCACCTCGTCATCGACGGCCTGGCTGGCTGCAAGCAGGACATGAACTCGCCCACGTGGACCTACAACCAGGGCATGCTCATCGGCGGCCTGGTATCACTTGCCCAGATGACCGGCCGGAAGGCGCCCCTGGCGACAGCCGAGCGGATCGCCGACGCGGTCGTGGCCGACGCGGACCTCAGCCCGCACGGCATCCTGCGCGAGCCGTGTGAGCCGGCGGGCTGCGGGCTGGACGGGCCGATGTTCAAAGGCATCTTCATGAAGAACCTCAAGCTGCTCTCGGAGCAGGTGAGCCGGGCGGGGCAGCCTGCCCCGGCCCTGGTGGGCCGCGCGGGCCGGCTCGTCCCGGGCCAGATGGGCCGGGCGGGCCAGCCTGGCAGCGCCGCCTACCAGGCCTATATCCGGCAGAACGCAATGGCCGTCTGGTCGCATGACCGGCGCGGCGACGAGTTCGGGCTGCGCTGGTCCGGTCCCTTTGACTCGGCCAGCACGGCCCGGCAGGCATCCGCCCTGGACATCCTCAACACCCAGGTGTCAGCGGGCTGACCCCGCGTGACACCTGGCCCGGGTCCTGGAACAGCTCCCCGCTGGTCCAGTGCGCGCCGGGACCGCGAGAGCCATGGCACCCTGGGGGGATGACGGCAGCAGGCCAGACAGCCAGCAGCGGCGGCGCGGACGCCGCCGCTGACCCCCGCGCCGCGACCGATCCCGGCGCCACCGCCGACCCGGGCAAGGCTGCGCCGGCCGGCTGGGTCCGCGCGGAGACCGTCGAGCGCCTCCAGCAGGCGATGGGCTCGCTGGGCACCGCGGCCATGGCGTCGATGGAGGAACGGCTGCCGTGGTTCCGGAGCATGTCGGCGGAGCACCGATCCTGGATCGGCCTGGTCGCCCAGGCCGGGATCGCCGCCTTCGTGGACTGGGTCAAGCACCCGGAGCGTGGCCGCGCCGCCGTGGCCGGGGAGGTGTTCGGCACCGCCCCGCGCGAACTTGCCCGGGCGGTCAGCCTCCAGCAGGCGGTCGAGATGGTGCGGGTCACCATCGACGTTGTCGAGGCGCGGGTCGACGAGCTTGCGGCGCCCGGCGGGGAGGCCGAGCTCCGGGAGGCAGTCCTGCGCTACACCCGGGAGGTCGCGTTCGCCGCGGCCCGGGTTTACGCGCGCACGGCCGAGGCGAGAGGCGCCTGGGACGCCCGTCTCGAGGCGCTGGTGGTCGACTCCGTCGTGCGCGGTGAGGTGGGCGAGGGCGTGCACTCGTGGGCGTCGGCGCTGAACTGGTCCTCCGCCCCGGTCGCGGTGATCGTGGGCACCGCCGAGGGCGATGAGCCGGAAGTGCTCATCGACGACCTGCGGGCGGCCGCCCGCCGGGCCCGGCTCGACCTGCTCGCGGGCGTGCAGGGGAACAAGCTCGTGGTGGTGCTCGGCGGCACC
>DAITAE010000466.1:0-4104 GCA_036824445.1 Streptosporangiaceae bacterium
TCGTCGACACCGATGCCACGGGGGGCGAGCGCACGGCGGCGGCGATCGCCACTGGAGGAGGCCGCGCCGTCTTCGTGCCCGGTGATGCGGCAAGCCCCGGCGACATCTCCGGTGCGGTCCGCGTGGCCGTGGACAGGTTCGGCAAGCTCGACCTGCTCTGGGCCAACGCGGGCATCGGCGTCGCCAAGACGGTGCCCGAGATGACGGTCGAAGAATGGGCAAGGGTGCTGGACGTCAACCTGACCGGCGCCTTCCTGCTCGCCAAGTTCGGGATCCCCGAGCTGGCCGCCGCCGGCGGCGGGACGATGGTCATCACCGGGTCCGCGAACTCCTTTACGGCCGACCGGAGCTGGGCGGCCTACTGCGCCAGCAAAGGCGGCCTGCTGATGCTCTGCCGGGCGCTGGCCCTCGACCACGCCGACGACGGCATCCGGGTCAACATCGTCTGCCCTGGCTCGGTCACCACGCCGCTGCACGAGGCCTGGCTGCGCGGGCGGCCAGGCGGCAGGCCGCTCGCAGAGGTCCGGGAGGCGGACCGGGCCGCGCACCCGCTGCACCGGTTCGCCGACCCCGCGGAGGTCGCCCGGGCGGCCCTGTTCCTGTCCTGCGCGGAGTCGAGCTTCACCACCGGATCGCCGCTGCTCGTGGACGGGGGCGTGACGGCGTGACCTGCGCGGCAGCAACGGGAAGGGAGTCAGGTGGCCGATTACTCCATCTGGGTGATCGAGTTCGCCCGGGCCAGCTCCCCGCTCGGGCTGCTCCTGCACGGCCAGGTGGGCGAGCGCGAGATCCCGTACTGCTTCACGGTCATGCGCAGCGCGGACCACACCATCCTGGTCGACGCCGGCTACCGGCATGCCGGGCGTGGCCGCGAACTCGCCGACCTGGACGGCATAACGATCTGGCGCGACCCGGCCGAGCTCCTCGCCCGGTCCGGTGCCGGGCCAGAGGACGTCGATGCGATCCTGGTGACCCACGCCCACTTTGACCATCTCGGGAACGTCGCGGCGTTCCCCAACGCCACCGTCTACATCCAGCGGCGGGAACTGGAGAAGTGGGCCTGGGCGGTCAGCCTGCCGCCCGCCATGGACTGGCTGAAGCAGGGCGTGAGCACCGAGGACCTGGCAGGACTGCTGCACCTGGCCGGTGAGGGCCGGCTCCGGCTGGTCGACGGGCTCTGCGAGGACGTGTTCCCGGGCGTCAGCCTCGTGCCCGACTTCGACACGCACACCTACGGGCACCAGCATGTGGTGGTCCGCAACGAGTCCTCGGGGGTGTGGGTCGTTCCCGGCGACGTCATGTACCTGTACGCGAACATCGAGGGCATCGACGGCGACGGCCGCTACGTTCCGATCGGCCTGGCCATGGGAAGCCAGGAGAACTGCCTGGTGGCCCTCGATGAGCTGATGCGGGTGACCGGCGGTGAGACCAGCCGCATCCTGCCCGGCCACGAGAGGCTCCTGTGGGACCGGCATCCCTCCTGCCGGTTCGGCGACGGCCTGCACGTCGCCGAGATCTGCCTGCGGCCCGGCGAGGCGAGCCGGCTGACCCGGGACGCCGTCCGCCTGGACGGCGGAGGTGAGGCGCGGTGAGCTCGGCGGTGTTCCACCGCGACCTGCGGGCGGCGTACGAGTCGATCGTGAGCGCCGATGGAATGTACCTGCGGACCGGTGCCGGGCAGCGGATCCTCGATGCGGTCGGCGGAGCGGGCACGGTGGTGATCGGGCATAGCGTACGGGAGATCACCGACGCCGTCGCGCGGCACGGCGGCGAGCTCAGCTTCGTCTACGGCGCCACGTTCACCAACCCCTGGCAGGAGCAGCTCGCGGAGGCTCTGGTGGCGATGAACCCGGACATCGCCGCCCGGGTGTACTTCGTCTCCGGCGGCTCGGAGGGCAACGAGACAGCGATCAAGATGGCCCGCCAGTACCACCTGCAACGCGGCCGCCCCGGCAGGCACAAGGTCATCGCCCGCTGGCAGAGCTTCCACGGAAGCACGCTCGCGACGCTGTCCCTGTCCGGCCGCCCGGCCTGGCGCGAGCCGTTCCTGCCCCAGCTCACGGCCGTGCCGCACATCGTGCCGCCCTACTGCTACCGCTGCCCGCTGGGGCACGCCTACCCGGAGTGCGGTGTCGCCTGCGCGGACGATCTGGAGCGGATGATCATCATGGAGGGGCCGGACAGCATCGCGGCCTTCATCGCCGAGCCGGTCATCGGCTCGACGGTCACCGCCGTGGTGCCGGTCCCCGAGTACTACCGCCGCATCCGGGAGATCTGCGATGCCTACGACGTGCTGTTCATCACCGACGAGGTGCTGACGGGCTACGGCCGCACCGGCCGATGGCTGGCGATCGAGCACTGGGGTGTCCAGCCGGACATCGTGGTGATGGGCAAGGGCATCAGCAGCGGGTACGTCCCGCTCGGGGCGGTGCTGGCATCGCAGCGGGTGGTCGACGCGTTCACCGCGGGCTCGGGGACGTTCAATCACGGGTTCACCTACAGCGGCAACCCGTTCTGCACGTTCGTGGGCCTGCAGGTGCTCCGTTATGCACTCGATCATCGGCTGTTCGGGGACGTCGCCGCCAAGGGCCAGCACCTGCGCGCGGCGCTGGACCAGCTCGCCGCGCGCCACCCGATCGTGGGGGAGGTGCGCGGGCTGGGGCTGTTCGCTGGCATCGAGTTCGTGTCCGATCGCGCGAGCCGGGAGCCGTTCCCGGAGAAGGCCGGCATCACCCGCCGGGTGGTCCGCGGCGCCCGGGAGCGGGGCGTGCTCATCCTGCCCGGGGTGCCGGGCGCGAACCACGGCCGCGGCGGTGATCATGTCCATCTGAGCCCGCCGTACATCATCGCGCCCGCCGAGATCGACCTGGTCGCCGAGGTGCTCGACGCCACGCTCACCGAGATCGAGGCAACGCTCTAGATGAAAGGCACCTCTTCCACCGCACCGGCCCGTCGGCGAGTTCATGATCATGGGATTGCTACTGCTAGAGCGATAGTAATCCCATGATCACGATCGCGGCCGCCGATGTCCGCCGCCGCACCGGCGGCCTTGGTCAGGGCGTGCCGCGGGTATCCGCGATGTCGCGTCCGGCGGCCTCGGCGGCGGCGCGCATGGCCGCCTTCATACTGCCCGCGCGGGCCGCGCCCTTGCCCGCGATGTCGAAGGCCGCCCCGTGATCCGGCGACATCCGCAGGAAGGGCAGGCCCAGCGTGACCGCCACCCCCTCATCGGGGCCGAGCAGCTTGACCGGGATGTGCCCCTGGTCGTGGTACATCGCGACCACCAGGTCGGTCTCGCCCGCGGCGGCGCGCGGGAACAGGGTGTCGGCGGACAGCGGCCCGGACGCGTCGATGCCGAGCGACCGGGCCTCGGCGACCGCGGGCCTGATGGCCTCCTCGTCCTCGTCCCCCAGGATCCCGTGCTCGCCCGCGTGCGGGTTGAGCCCGGCCACGGCCACCCGCGGCGGCCGCCCGAGGAGCCGCCGGCCGATGTCATCGGCCAGTCCGATGGTCCTCAGCACGCTGGCCCTGGTCACGCCGTCGATCGCGTCGCGCAGCGAGCGGTGCGCCGTCACGTGGACCACGCGCAGCGGTCCCGCCATGAGGAGGACGCGCAGGTCGCCGGTGGCGCAGAGGTCGGCGAGCATCTCGGTCTGGCCCGGCCACGGGTACCCGCCGAGTCGCAGCGCCTCCTTGGACACCGGGGCGGTCACCAGCGCGCCGGCCTCCCCCCAGGCCATCAAGGCCACGGCGGCGGCGACCGCCTTCACCGCGGCCCGGGCGCCTTCCGCCGATGGACGGCCAACAGGAACCGGCGGCCGGTCGGCCGGAGTCTGCGCCGGGCCGCTGACCAGAACCCCGGACGGGCCGCCGGCCGCCACGCCGGGCGGGTCACTGGCCAAAACGCCGGATGGGTCACTGGCCGGAACGCCGGATGGGTCACTGGCCGGAACGCCGGATGGGTCACGGGCCGGAACGCCGGGTGGGCGCCCGGCCGGAACCCCGGGCGAGCCCTCGGCCGAGTCGTCGGTCGGCAGGATGGCGGGCCTGGGCAGTCCGAGCGCTTCCGCGTCGCGGCGGAAGCTAGCCGGGCTGCCCACGACC
>DAITAE010000467.1:0-4094 GCA_036824445.1 Streptosporangiaceae bacterium
CTATTCCCCGCCGCTCACCACCATGCGCCGGTTCGACGTCAGCGCCGGCCGGCTGGTCCTGGCCGCGGTAGAGACGGCGGCGTGCTGGTGAGGGCGGGAGGCGGGTGCCGAGCCGGTCCATCGACGCGATCCTCGCGGCCGCGCGGCGGCGCCTGCACC
The DNA here is from genome assembly GCA_036824445.1 of Streptosporangiaceae bacterium. Lineage (GTDB taxonomy): Bacteria > Actinomycetota > Actinomycetes > Streptosporangiales > Streptosporangiaceae > UBA9676. The sequence goes on from DAITAE010000467.1 coordinate 160, forward strand.
GGCTCGGGCCGGCCGAGGCGTCTCAGGCCATCCGTGACGGGGCACTGCTTGTCGACATCCGCCCGCTGGACCAGCGAGCCGCGGAGGGTGTCGTTCCGGGGGCGCTGCACGTGGAGCGCAACGTCCTGGAGTGGCGGTTCGACCCCGGCAGCGAGTCGAGGCTGCCGCAGGCAACCGGGTACGACCAGCGCGTGATCATCATGTGCTCGCGCGGATACGCATCCAGCCTGGCGGCGGCCTGCCTGCAGGACATCGGGCTGTTCAACGCCACCGACCTGGCGGGCGGTTTCGTTGCCTGGGCCGCCGCCGGCCTGCCGCATCAGCCTGGCGCCGCACTCGGGGCGGCGCCGGTCAGAGCAGGGTGAGCTGGGTCGCGGCCGGGACGGAGGGTGCCGGGTCACCGGCGCCCGGCGGCGTGGCGGCCCGGCCACCGTGGTGCGACGCGCGGCCAGGGCTGTCCCTGCCGACCCCGTACCGGTGGGCCAGCGCCCGGACCCGCTCGCTCACCTGCTGCTGGTAGGCCTTTGGCGCGTACGCACCGCGCCCGTACAGCCCGCGGTAACGGGCGATGAGCTCGGGATGGTGCTCGCCGAGCCAGCGGAAGAACCATTCCCGCGCGCCGGGGCGCAGGTGCAGCACGATGGGGCTGACCGAGGCGGCGCCGGCCTGTGCGGCCTCACGCACGGTGGCGGCCAGCTGCGCGGGGGAGTCGGACAGGAACGGCACGATCGGGCCCATCAGCACCGCGCACGGCATCCCGCGGTCGCTGAACGCGGCGCACACCTCGAGGCGGCGCCGCGGGCTGGGCGTCCCCGGCTCCAGCACCCGCCACAGGTCCTCGTCGGTGCATCCGACGGACACGGCCAGCCCCACGTCGGTGACCTCGGCTGCCTCCGCAAGCAGGTCGGCGTCGCGCAGGATCAGGGTGCCCTTGGTCAGGATCGAGAACGGGTTGGCGGCGTCGCGCAGGGCGGCCAGGATGCCCGGCATGAGCCGGTAACGTCCCTCGGCGCGCTGGTAGCAGTCGACGTTGGTGCCCATCGCGATGTGCTCGCCCCGCCAGCGCGGCGCCGCGAGCTCGGCGCGGACCCGCTCCGGGGCGTTGACCTTGACCACGATCTTGGTGTCGAAGTCGTGCCCGGCGTCCAGGTCCAGGTACGTGTGTGACCGCCGCGCGAAGCAATAACGGCAGGCATGGGAGCAGCCCCTATAGGGGTTGATGGTCCAGCGGAAGGGCATGCGCGAGGCCTCGGGCACGCGGTTGATGACCGAGCGGGCGTGCACTTCGAAGAACGTCATGCCGCGGAAGCCGGGCGTATCGAAAGTCCGGGCCACCGCGCCGCGCTCGAACAGCGCGGGCGGTCCCGGGCCGCCGCCCTGGATCCGCATGCCATCCCACCGCACAAGAGGCAAACTAGAACAGCTGTTCCCTTGCGTCAAACACGTGTTCGACTAGAGTGGTCCGTGGCGGGCCCGGGGGCGATCGCGGGCCGGCAGACGCCGCGATGGTGGCTAAAAATCTTCCGACCGGGGATAGTTAGTGGCATCCATCCTCGGCGGGCACGGGCGGAGGTGGCGGCATGGCGCTTTCCATGGATGAGCAGCGCATCCTCGCCGAGATCGAGCAGCACCTCGCCAAGGCCGAGCCAGCGCTCGCGGCCCGGATGGCGTCGTTCGGCCGCCCCGGCTCGGCGCACCTGCTGCGCTCGCCGCGGGTGCGGATCCTGGCTGCGTGCGTGGTGCTCGTCGCGGTGACGGTCGTGTCCTTGATCGCGTACGCGCTGCTGCCCCTGCGCGCCATGCCGGATCGCGGGAGCGGCGGGCGCGCGACCCCCGTGTCACGGCAGCCGTCGGTGGCCGCGCCGCAGCAGCCCGCGCTCAAGGAACGGCCCGGTCCCTCCACCGCCACCACAGTGGCCCCGTAGCTGCCTGGCGCCCCGGGGCGCTGCGGGCCGCCGGATCCGTCAGGGTTCCCGCCACAGCTGCAGCAGGTACTGCTCGTGGCCTTCCAGCGCCTTGCGTGCCTGCTGGAACTCGTCGCTCAGCGGGTCGACCCCGCGCTCGAACAGCTCGTTGTAGAGCCTGCTGACCTCGCGGCGGTTGCGGGCGAACACCCGGACCACGTAATCGCCGACCCCGCCGGCGAGCTGGAGCCGGTCCAGGGCGCGGCCTGCCGAGCCCATGTCGATGCTCAGCGCGCCGCGCAGGTAGATCACGGCCTTGGCCTCGTCTTCCCATTCGTCGCCGAACAGCGGCGGCGCCATGTCCCACTCCTCGAGGAAGAGCCGGACGGCGATGTGCTCCTGCAGGCTGCCCACCCACATCTGCTCACGGTTGACGCTCATCAGCGCGCCCAGGGGCGCGAGGGGACCACCCGGCGCGTCCGGGTCCACCGTCGCGTCGTGTACCCGGAACATCCGCCGGTCCGGGAACACCGGGATGTCCAACCGGAGCATCCTGCGGCTCACAAGTTCTCCCTTTACCCGCGTCTGTCTCCCTACAGGATGCGCCGAGAGTTGCCCGATGGTCCGGGAATCGCTGACAAAGCACGAATCCGGCCTCGCCGGTGACTCGGGGACGTTTCCGGCGGTGCGGCCGGCCCGGGCCCGCGCGGACGATATCGTCGGCCGAGGGCCGGGCTTGGCGCCGGCGGAGGGGAGCCAGGAGTGCACGACGGCGCCGCGACCGGCGAACCCCCCGGCGGCTGGGCCTCTCTCATCGGTCACCGGACGATCGACGCCGGCGGGCTGCGCATGCACATCGCCGAGGCCGGCACGGGACCGCTCGTGCTGCTGCTGCACGGCTTTCCGGAGTGCTGGTATTCGTGGCGGCACCAGCTTGCCGCGCTGGCCGGGGCGGGCTTCCACGCGGTGGCGCCCGACCAGCGCGGCTACTGCCGGACCGGCCGGCCCGCCGCGGTGGAGGACTACACCATCCTTCACCTGACCGGGGACGTGCTCGCCCTGATGGACGCGCTCGGCGAGGAAACCGCCGTGGTGGCCGGCCATGACTGGGGCGCTCCGGTCGCCTGGCACGCCGCCCTGATGCGTCCCGACCGGGTCCGGGGCGTGATCGGGCTGAGCGTGCCCTACCGCCCGCGGGGAAGCGCTCCGCCGCTGGAAACACTGCGCCAGCGTCTCGGCGACGGCTTCTACATGGCGTACTTCCAGGAGCCGGGGATCGCCGACGCCGAACTCGCCCGGGACCTGCCCACGACGTTCCGCCGGCTGCTCTACGCCGCGTCCGGCGAGGCGCCCCCGCTGCTGCCGGTCGTAGCGCCCGGCGGCGGGCTGCTCGACGTATGCCCGGAGCCGCCGTCCCTGCCCGGCTGGCTCACCGACGGCGACATCGCGGTGTTCGCTGCCGAATACGCGGGCACCGGGTTCACCGGACCCCTCAACTGGTACCGCAACCTGGACCGGAACTGGGCCCTGACCGCACCCTGGCGCCACGCGCCGGTCACGGTTCCCGCCCTGTTCCTGGCGGGCACGCGGGACTTCGTGGTGAGCCAGCAGGGCCCGGCGCAGGTGGCCGACCGCCTGCGCGGGAGCGTCGCCCGGCTGGCCGGCGCGGTGCTGCTCGACGGCTGCGGCCACTGGACCCAGCAGGAGCGGCCGGGCGACGTGAGCCGGGCGATCATCGATTTCCTGCACGACCTGGGCTGACCTTGCCCGGCCCGCCGGTCACAGGCCGCGCTCGGCCACCTCCGCCCAGAGGGCCGCGTACTGCCGCGCCGCCGCGCTGCGTGGCGCGAAGGCGGTCACCGGGGCGCGCTCCAGAGACATTCGCTCGATCAGCGACAGGGCCGGGATGATGGTCTGCGCGACGTCGGGGCGCTCGGCCGGCAGGCGTTCGGCGATCTCACGGTGCAGCCGCTTGCGGCGGTCGATCATCGAGCAGAATGCCAGCACCTTCGGCCGGTGCCCGTCGAACCC